>CALFXQ010000204.1 GCA_937958285.1 uncultured Fusibacter sp.
AGAGACAACAATTCCAGAGACAACAATTCCAGAGACAACAATTCCAGAGACAACAATTCCAGAGACAACAATTCCAGAGACAACAATTCCAGAAACAACAATCCCAGAAACAACAGTACCAGAAACAACAATCCCAGAAACAACAATCCCTGAGACAACAGTACCAGAAACAACAATCCCACAAACGACAATACCAGAAACAACAATCCCAGAAACAACTATTCCAGTAACAACAGTTCCACCAACAACAGTTCCGCCAACAACAGAGCCAACAACCATTGAAACAATTATTATCTCTAGTGTTGAGACAGTAACAGAAGCGGTTACGACTGTTGTTCCAACGACAGTTCCAGAAACCACTATTACCCTTGAAGAAACAACAGTTCCTCTAGGTGAACTCGTTGTCAACCAAGAACCTGAAGCAGAAGTCATACTTGAAGATATTGTTCCTCAAGGTGCGCTAGAATTACCTCAAACAAATGAAGGATCCGTTTATGCGATATATGTTTTGGGTATTTCTTTAATAGCTCTCGGTTGGGTCTTTAGAAAAGTATAACAATCAGTTAAACTAAAGGGGGGAGAAATCCCCCCTGTTCTTATGCGACAATAAAAGATTGGAGTTTTCAATGAAGAAACTTGGCATACTGTTAATTGTGATAGGCATTGCAATCACAAGTTACCCACTCGTAAATCAATGGGTAGATGCTTATCTGCAAGAAAGACTATTAGATGATATGGAGTTTCTCGATGGAGATGCACAAGAGGGTCTAAATGAACTGGGTTCGTCATTTGACACCCTCAATGAATCTACAGATGAGGGGACTAATTCTGATGTAGATATTGTTGGCTATGATCGATTTTCGAACGAAGACTCAAGTACAGACACTGAGAATCAAGTCCCATCGAACCAGGCGACCACGGCAACAGGTGAAGTCGCACAGACAACAGCAAAAAAGCCTGCTGTAAAACTTCAAGCAATCGGTCGCATATCTATACCATCCATTGATGTAAAAATGCCCGTGGTAGAGGGTACTGGAACCGAAGCCCTCAGACGATCAGCCGGCCATATGAAAGGAACTGATATGCCAGGAGAAATTGGCAACAGTGTTATTGCCGGACATCGCGGCTATTCATTTGGTCGATTGTTTAATCGTTTAGATGAGTTGAAAAAAGGGGATAAGATAATTGTAAAAACAAAAGAGGGAGAATTCACTTACGAGGTTTACGAGACAAAGATAGTTGAACCAACAGATCTCAGTGTACTAAATCGAAATAGTAAAGACAGAGTATTAACACTGATTACGTGCACGCCAATGTTCAAATCGACACATCGCATTATCATCCATGCTGTTATGCGCTAGGAGGTTTCATGAAGCCCGATATCAAGATTTTCTCTGGTTCTACTGGCAATGATTTCGCTCAAAAAATTAGTCATTATCTTGGTGTGCCAGTGGCGAAATCCGATGTCTTTCAATTCTCAGAGGGCAATACCTTCGTTAGAGTGGGTGAAACTGTGCGAGGAGAAGATGTTTACATTGTTCAGAGCATGGGCATGCATCCCAATGATGAATTTGTAGAAATTCTATTTTGGATCGATGCGTTAAAGCGAGCAAGTGCGCGTTCGGTTACAGTTATCATGCCTTTTTTTAGCTATGCAAAAGGAGATAAAAAAGACGAACCAAGGGTATCTATACGGGCGAGGGTATGCGCAGATTGTATAGAGGTTGCCGGGGCAGACCGCGTGGTGACTATGGATCTGCACAGCCCGCAGATTCAAGGCTTTTTTAAAAAACCGGTGGATCACTTAACGGCAAAGCCGCTCTTTGCGGAAGTCATTAAACGCCTCGGTCTACTTGATTATGTGATCGTATCACCGGATGCGGGCTACGCAAAAGAAGCACGCTGGCTATCAAAAGCATTGGGTGTCCCTACCGTTATTGGCGATAAGACCCGCGTGGATCATTCGGAACAGGCTGAAATTCTAGAGCTAATCGGCGATGTTGACGGCAAAGATGCAGTGATTGTAGACGATTTTAGCATTAGTGGTGGTACATTGGTCGATTTGGCAAATATGTTAAAAACACGTGGGGCAAAGCGCATCTTTGCTTGTTTATCTCACGTCATGCTCAATGAGAGAGGCATTGCCCGATTGATGGAAAGCCCCATTGAGCAACTCATCTGCACAGATACTGTAGATAATCCGTATGCCAGTGTATGTTCCAAGGTGAAAATGATATCTGTTGCCCCTTTGTTTGCAGAGACGATTAACCGGATTCACGGTCGCGAGTCTGTGAGTGTGATGTTCGATGCGGTACCTAAAGAAGTCCTCGATGAGATTGACCTGCTCAGTAAGCAATCCACATAAGCGATTATGCAATATGCATAGAATATGACAATAAACTGCCTCGAAACGCTATGGTTTTGAGGTGGTTTTTGTTATAATGAAGAGCGAACAAACATTCTCTAGAATTGCAGGTGAACATATGGATTTGAGCATTCTCAATAGCCGTCAGAAACAGGCGGTAGAAACCGTTCAGGGCCCACTGTTGGTCTTGGCTGGCGCAGGTTCTGGTAAAACCAGAGTCCTCACGTACCGCATTGCCTATTTGATTGAAGATTGTGGTGTGTTGCCGAGCAATCTTTTGGCCCTTACTTTTACCAATAAAGCGGCGCAAGAAATGCGTCACCGGGTAGAGCGCCTTATTGGTGGTGTAGCCAACAGCATGTGGATTGGCACCTTTCACAGTATTTGTGTGCGCATTTTACGCCGCGATGCAAAGGCACTTGGCTATTCAGAAGACTTCACCATATACGACACCACAGATCAAAAAACGCTTATAAAAGATGTGATGCGACAACTGAATATCAGCGAAAAAGATATTAAAGTCGCATTTGCGCGCGCCAAAATCTCAGAGGCAAAAAATGAGTGGATCGGTCCAGAACGCTTTCAAGACCTCAATTCTAAAGATTATCAACTCAAACTGGTAGGAAAGATTTATGCGGAGTATCAAGTGCGCTTGCATAAAAACAATGCCATGGATTTTGACGACTTATTGTTAAACACATTAACACTCCTCAAGAAGGAGCCCGAACTCTTAGATTTTTATCAAAGAAAGTTTATGTTTACGCACGTAGATGAATATCAAGATACGAATGCGGTGCAATATCAGCTTATCCGGTTATTGGCCAGTTATCACAAAAATTTATGTGTGGTGGGCGATAACGATCAGTCTATTTATGGCTGGCGAGGCGCGGATATTCGCAATATTCAAGATTTCGAGAAGGATTTTCCAGGGGCTCAGGTTGTTTTGCTCGAGCAGAATTACCGCTCCACGCAAACCATTCTCCAGTTGGCAAATCACGTCATTCAAAACAATACAAACCGAAAAGACAAGCGACTCTGGACAGACAATCACCTTGGCAATAAAGTGCATTATTTTAATGCCAGAGATGAATTCGAAGAAGCGCGATACGTTGCAAGTCATATATTAGAATCCCTAGACAACGGCGATCGATACAGCGATTCTGCAGTGCTCTATCGAACAAATGCTCAGTCGCGGCAGTTTGAGGAAGCGTTTATTAGGGCGGGTATTCCCTACAAAATCATTGGGGGACTTAAGTTCTACGAACGCATGGAAATTAAAGATTTAATGGCATACCTCAAGGTTGTTGCAAATCCATCAGACGATGTCTCACTGTTGCGCGTCATCAATGTGCCAAAACGTGGTATTGGCGATAAAACCATAGATTCATTAAAGGTGATGGCATTTGAGCATGGTGTAGGTTTGTACGATGCGATAGAAATTGCCTTAGAGTCAGGTTTATTCCCTAAGAAGGTGTCTAGTGGACTAAAAGACTTTATCGATACGCTTAAGCCACACGTAGAGAAGCGTTATGAGGCAAGGCCGGCAGAGGTGTTTATGGCTATTGTCACAGCAACGGGCTACGTTAAAGAATTGGAGTCAGAAGATACGATTGAATCGAAGGGACGCATCGAGAATATCGATGAGCTTCGCTCTCAATTGTTGAATTTCGAGTCGACAAACGAAACGCCAACGCTGACAAATTACCTCCAAGAAGTGAGTTTGTTGAGCGATCAAGATGAAATTGGCGAGGAAGAGTCAGGACATGTGCTTTTGATGACAATCCACGCTGCCAAGGGCTTGGAATTTCCATCTGTATTCTTGGTGGGGATGGAAGAAAGTTTATTTCCATCTCAGATGGCGATGGAAACCGATATTGGTCTAGAAGAAGAGCGAAGACTCTGTTATGTAGGTATAACACGGGCAGAAAAGGTGCTTCACTTAACCCATGCGCGTATGCGCCAGCGGTTTGGCAAGACACAAGAGTCGCCAATGTCTAGATTTATAAAAGAAATGCCCGCCGATCTTATCGAAAGTCACAGTGGTGAAATCGGTGGCGGCAGTGCTTACAAATCCATGGAGTCTGCACTTAAAAAGCACGGAATCGCAAAAGGTGCGGGCAATAGTATTGTGGGTGGAGGCTATAAGGTGCAACAGCCTGCAAAGCCCATTACATCAGAAATGGGTGAAAGTATCAAACCAGGCGCTAGAGTACGTCATCAGCTCTTTGGAGAGGGCATGATTATTACGACAAGTGGTTCTGCAGAAAAGCTAGAGATGACAATTGCCTTCGATAAGAAAGGTATTAAAAAATTGATGTTGGGCTATGCCCCTTTGGAACTTATTTAAGCGTTTATAGGAGGAAGTATGTTTAAACATTACCTAGAACAATATGCTGCAATTGCCGTTAAGTATGGTGTGGCGCTAAACCCCGGAGAAGGTCTGCTCATTCGAGCGAGTATTGATGCAAAAGACTTTGTGAGACTTGTAGTCGACAAAGCCTACGCCTTTGGTGCGAAATTTGTAGATGTGTCTTTTACCGATGATGCACATACCTTGAGTCGCTATGCTCATGGTAGTGACGAGATTTTTGAATATTTTCCTAAGCATCGCGCGCAGGCGATGGAAAATGCATTGAATGATCAATACAGTCTAATGACAATTTTGTCCCCTAACCCAGACTTACTAAAAGCAGTCTCTAAAGATAAAATTGCCAAGGAGCAAAAGGCCAATGCGCTAGGCATGGCAGGGGTCATGCAAATGGTGATGACCGCTTCTATCAAGAGAACCGTTGTAGCGCTGCCATCTGCAGAATGGGCTAAGGTAGTGTTTCCAGAACTTAGTGAAGATGAAGGTCTAGAGAAGCTATGGAAAGCTGTATTTAGCATTGTTCGGGCAGATCAGGCAGATCCATTTGCTGCGTGGGATACTCACGATGCTAATCTTAAAAAATATGTTCAGTTTTTAAATCAGCGCAACTTTGAGAAGCTATCTTTTAAATCGGATAAGACGCATTTAGAAGTCCATCTTGCCCATGAGCATCTATGGGTTGGTGGTTCGAAAGTATTTAAAAATGGCGATGTGTACTTTGCTAACATTCCTACTGAAGAAGTATTTACCACGCCAAACCGCGCCAAGGTGAATGGGCGTGTGCATTCGACAAAGCCGCTAAGCTTGAGTGGACAAGTGGTGGATGCGTTCTGGTTCGAGTTTAAAGACGGCCAGGTTGTAGATTTTGGAGCCGAACAGGGCTACGATGTACTCGCTTCTCTGATGTCGCAAGATGAGGGTGCAAAATACCTAGGGGAAGTTGCTTTGGTGCCACACAGTTCGCCAATCTCGCAGTCCGGGTTGGTATTCGCAAATACACTCTTTGACGAAAATGCATCGTGCCATTTAGCGCTGGGCAATGCATATGCCTATGCGATGAAAGATGGCGTGCGTTTAGATAAGTCAATTCTAGCAGAGCGCGGTTCAAATACATCCCTTATTCACGTGGACTTTATGATCGGCAGTGCATCCCTCGAGATTATTGGCACTAGCTTTGAGGGTGAAGAGGTTACTTTGTTTAGACATGGTGAATGGACGTTTTAAGGAGACCTACAATGAATCGCAATCAATACGAAGCGCTGGTTCTTAAACTGAACGATTACGGTCACCACTATCACGTTTTAGACGCACCACGTGTTTCTGATAGTGAGTACGACCAGCTTATGCGAGAACTTGTGTCAACTGAGGAAGCGCATCCCGAGTGGATCGTGCCAGAGTCACCAACTCAAAGAGTAGGTGGTCAGCCACTTTCTGCCTTTGAGCAAACGGAACATGTGGTTAAGCTACTGAGTCTAGAAAATGCCTATAGTGAATCGGATATTGAGGCCTTTATTGCAAGGGCGCACAAAGAGCTTTTGAGCATTGAGGTTGTCGAGCACAATGCGCTCGAAATGGCTGTCGAGTATAAAATCGATGGCCTTTCAGTGGCGCTTACCTATCGCGAAGGCTACTTAGTAAAAGCTGCAACCCGTGGAGATGGCACCATCGGAGAAGATGTCACTGAAAATGTGAAGACCATACGCTCGGTGCCCATTAAATTAAAAAAACCTGTAGATATCACGGTGCGCGGCGAGGTATACCTGTCAAAAAAAGGGTTTGCTGCACTTAATGCCGATCAAGAAGCCAATGGCCTACAAACCTTCGCCAACCCCAGAAATGCCGCGGCTGGGTCCCTGAGGCAGTTAGACGCACGCATCACAGCAAAGCGCCCGCTCGATATTTTAGTCTTCGGCATTTTGGCAGGTGCTGATTCGTCTTTGGCCACCCATTCCGATTGTCTATCTTATCTTGGAGAATTGGGTTTTAGCGTTTCTCCTGTACAGGTCTACAAAACCGTCTCAGAGGCTTTTGCATATATTTCAGATATCACGCACCAAAGGCATGCATTGCCTTTTGATATCGATGGCATGGTCATCAAGCTCAATCACATGCGGGTTCAACAGCTTTTAGGCGATCGCATGCGCACGCCCAAATGGGCAGTGGCTTATAAGTTTCAAGCAGAACAAGCGGTGACAAAACTCGTGGAAATTCTGCCTCAAGTCGGGCGAACCGGTGTAATTACGCCACGTGCTATGTTTGAACCTGTTTTACTGGCTGGTTCCACAGTCACGTATGCAACCCTACACAATCAAGATTACATCGATGCCAAAGATATTCGCCTTGGCGATTATGTGGTTATAGAAAAGGCTGGCGATGTGATTCCGGCTGTCGTGTCTGTTGTTCTAGAGCGCCGTACAGGCGAAGAATTAGCATATCAATTACCTGCTCATTGCCCAATTTGCGATACGGCTACCATAAGAGTGCAGGGAGAAGTGGCAATTCGCTGCCCTAATCCAGAGTGCCCAGCAAAGGACCGAAGAAGTCTCATCCATTTTGTGTCTAAGGCGGGTATGGACATAGAAGGTTTTGGTGAGTCCTTGGTCACGCTGTTATTGGACGAAGGCTTGATTAAAGACTACATCGACATCTATACCCTCCACGAAAAAAGACATCAGCTAGTGGATTTAGAACGCATGGGAGAAAAGCGCGTCGACAACCTTTTAAATGCAATAGAGGCTTCTAAAGAGAATCGTCTAGAGCAGTTTATTGCGGGTTTAGGCATTCCTCTCATTGGGGCAAAAGCGGCTCAAACCCTGGCGCGCCAACTCGGTAGCCTTGGGGCGATAAGAAGTGCAAATTACGAGAGACTTGTTAAACTAGAAGAGTTTGGCCAAAAAATGGCCACAAGTGTGGTTCAATACTTCGAAGATCCCGTGCAGCAGGGGCGACTAGACCGCCTAGAGAATATGTCCTTTAATTGGAAGCAAAGTGATGCAGCACTGTCCTCCGATGTGGAGAAGGCGATCTTTTCTGGTGAAATTGTGGTGCTAACGGGCTCGCTCGAGACTTTTAGCAGGCCCGAAGCAGCGTTAATAATTGAGAGGCTCGGCGGTAATGTGACAGGTAGTATAAGCAAGAAGACAACCCTAGTAGTGGCAGGGCCAGGTGCGGGCTCAAAGCTCGAGAAGGCCGGTGCCCTTGGTGTTAAGGTCATCGATGAAGCGACTTGGTTACAACAACTTTTCTCGGCGGGCTTCACATTAGAGCAACTAAAGGAGATGCTATGATAGGCAAGCTCAGTTCAGAGCAATTAAACGATATCGTCTTTCGACATCTCACATTTAAACGTCCCGAAGTAATGGTTCGTCCTAGTGTAGGCGAAGACTGTGCTGTGATTCGCGTAGGTGATCACGCAGTGGTGCTTTCAACAGATCCCATAACCGGGACGGCCAACGCAGTAGGGAAGCTCGCTGTCAATATCAATCTCAACGATATAGCCTCCAATGGCGTGGCGCCAATGGGGCTTATGCTCACTGTACTTGCCCCGGTGGGGACGAGTCTCGATGCGCTAGAGCAGGTGATAGCAGATGCTGCGCGCACAGCCGAAAGTAATGGCGTCGAAATTATTGGCGGACATACAGAGCTGACTGATGCGGTTAACCGCATCGTAATTTCGGCGGTGGCAATTGGCATTCAACCTCATGAGCAGGTTCTGAGTTTAAAGAAGATATCTGTGGGTGATGTGATTATGCTCACAAAGGCCGTTGCCATTGAGGGAACGGGTATATTGGCCTGCGAAAAGGCGAGCGAGCTAGAGGTGGCTATCGGTGCAGAGGCGCTCAAGGAGGCCAAGGGGTTTTTAGAACTTACGAGCGTGGTAAAAGAAGGGCTAATAGCTGGTAATGTGAAAGTAAAAGCCATGCACGATGTAACCGAAGGTGGTTTGTTGGGCGCGGTTTGGGAGATGTGTTACGGGGCGGGGTTGGGATGCATGATTCACGAATGCGATATTCCAATCCACGTGGTTACACAGCAAATATGCGATTACTTCGATATCGATCCACTGAGGCTAATTTCAAGTGGTGCCATGCTTATAGTAGTGGCGCCAGAAGCGGTCGACCAATTGGGGGCACTCATGGGTGAAGCGGGTGTCTCCATCCAAGAAATTGGCGTTATTACGGAGAGTGAATACCTTATCGAACTTGAGGGTGAAGTTTTCGAAATTGCACCACCTCAAGGGGATGCGCTCTTTGAGGTACTGGGATGATTAAACGTCTTATAGCAATTTGTCTCTTGTTTACGTACTTGCTTCAACCCATATGGGCTAAGGGGTATCAGGAGTCGAGTTATGTAGAGATGGTCGATTCTTTTTCTGGTGAAACAGGGCGCTATGCTGTGGTGAATTTAATGATGGGTGCGTCGGATCTTATCAGTGACGTTCCGGGTATCGTTTATCCCATTAATGGTGCAGAGCGGACGCTAGTGCCCATTCGTATTATCGCAGAGGCCTTGGGGGCTAAAGTCGCATGGAATCAAGAGCGACAAGAAGTGTCCATTCAACACAATGGCAAACTTATCTTTCTCACGATTGATGCGGATTCGGCCTTGGTCAATGGGCGTAGGCAAGCGCTACCAGACGGGGTCCCTGCAAAGCGCATGGATTACGACGGTTCTAGCAGAACCCTAGTACCAGTGCGCTTTATTACAGAACAGCTGGGTTTAAAAGTGCATTGGGTGGGATCGACGAGCACTGTCGTGATACATAGAGCCCAACAAGCCCTTACACAGATGCAGTATTCGAGCAAAGGCGCCTTTCAAGAGGTTTTTATTCAGACAACGGGTCCCGTTGAACCTGCGGTCTATGCCGTTTCTCCGAGTGCTCTAGGTGGGGTCTATCAGCTTGTACTAGAGCTTCCAAACACGTTGCTAAAGTACAGTGATGCGACAAAGCTAGGCAAAGAAGGACAGGCAATTCTGGGAATTTTCGAAAAGGACATCCGAAAGGGCGAAGCCCTACAGGTTAAGGGAGAAGCTGTCCCTAAAGTGCGTGTGACCTTGTCTATGGATCGATCTCGGGGATACGAAATTCTTCGCGAAAACAAGGGAATTCGCGTGCGGTTCGTCAATACGGTGAAATCCTTTTACGAAGACGAAATTCAAGGGGCAAAGACACTCGTGGCGCGCACCTCAGAAAATCCCACTTATAACGTAGCGACACAGGGCAAGCAAGTAATCATCGATATGCTCGATACAAAGTTGAGCGCCGATGTGGCTTCGAGTGCCATTGTGAAAGTGGGCAACGGCGGGATTGACAATTATCAGTACGTTCAGATGAGTGGTTCCCAGCTCTACGGCAAAGACAAACTCTTTACTCGACTAACGGTAACGCTAGCAAGTGAAGACTTGCAAGATCATGTGTATATCGACGATGCTGGCGAAAAACTATTTGTCTACGTCTCGCCCCATCCAATTGGCGATTTTTTCTATGGAAAAGATGGCGATGCCACTGCCATGATGTCGCTTTTGGGCAATGGCACAGTGCGCTACGAAACGCTGTTCACTCCAAAAACACGGGAACTTAGAATACAAGTGCCTGAGCACTTTGCATATCTCAACGATTTTGAGAGTCGACCCAATGATCAACTTGTAGCTTTTTATGCTGTAGCGAAGAAAAAGCAATTTTACGAAATTTCCATGATACTCGAACCCGGTGTAACTTATGTTGACCGCGGGAAAGGTGTCGGCCAAGGCGCAATAGAACTGACCTTTAAAAACGAATCATTGAAAGAGACCGTTAAACGCAACAATCAAGAGGCTAAACTAATTGTGATCGATGCCGGACATGGCGGAAAAGATCCAGGTGCTATTAGCAAAATCAATGGCTTAAGGGAGAAAGATTTGGTCTTGCCCATCGCTATTAAGTTGAAGCAAAGACTAGAGGCTCTTGGTTATAATATCTATTTAACGCGAGACTACGACACCTACATCGATCTTTATAGCCGCGCTGAAATTGCCAACGGCCTTAATGCGGCAGGATTTTTATCGATTCATGCGAATGCTGCCGTAGCCAGTGCTCACGGTGTCGAGATGCTGTATGCACCAGACGGACGTGATAACCTTGCATTTGCCAAGTCGCTTCAAACGGCTCTTGTAAAAGCTACTGGAGCAAGAGATAGAGGTATCGTTGCAAGGGGCAATTTAGTGGTCTTAAGAGAGACAAATATGCCTGCAGTGTTAGCTGAGGTAGGTTTCTTATCGCACCCCGTGGAGAGTCAGAGTCTTTCTTCTTCTGCTTATATCCAGATGGTGGTCGAGGGTCTTGCCCAGGGTCTAGCGAATTATTTTAACAACAAATGAGTAAGGTCGTCTATTGGGGGTAAAATCCTTGTAGACGACTTTTATCAGTTGAGGTGACCGAGGGTATGAAGGTTTACGAAAATAGGATAGCTTCCTCGTTCCAAGCCGTAGATGATGCCGTGCATATAATAATCGACGTGTTAAAGCGCGAATGCAATATGCACGATAAACATCTGTTGTTTAAAGTAAGTTTTATGTTAAGGGAAATTTTAAATAATGCAGTTGAACACGGAAATCGATTTGATCCTTCAAAGACGGTTTATTGCTGTGTGTCTTATTATGAGCGCTACCTTGCCTTCGAGATAGAAGATGAAGGCGCAGGTATTCCCTTATCTCTATTACATTCAAACACAACAGACGAAACGCTATTGCGAGAACGGCAACGTGGCTACGAAACAATCAAAGAAATGTCCTTTACAATTGAGCTATCAGGTAGCAAAGTTTACGTTAAATTCGATTTACATCAGGAGGCTTAACATGATTAAAGACCAGCAAGAGCGCACCTTAATAATGACTTTGGAGCTCGATTTAACCGCTAATAACGTGAATAAAATCAATGGAGAATTAGATAGCCTAATGCCTGCACCAGGCGATTTCGATATTTTTGAGCTCAATTTGAGAAACACAGAAAACATCGATTCTGTAGGTGTCACTTTTGTGATTGGCCTTTATAAGCGCATTAAGGGTATGCAAAAGACCTTCTGTATCGCTGGAGCAAGTTCCGATGTACAGAGCCTTTTTAAGTTGATGAAGCTGGATCAGTTTTTTGAAATGCGAGGCATCTAAGGGGGTAAACCAGTGACTTATCGCATATTGATTGCAGACGATGCAGCGATGAATCGTGTTTTAATTAAAAAAATTCTCGCTCAAAATCTTGAACAAGTAGTCTTCGAAGAAGCAATCAATGGGCAAGAGGTGCTCGATATTGTGGCGCGTATGCCAGTCGATTTAATTCTGCTCGATTTGATTATGCCGGTTATGGATGGCTACGAAACTCTGAAATATCTGAAGAAAGATCCTCTATACCACGACATTCCAGTTATTGTAAATAGTGCTATCACTGAGATTCAGTCTATCGAAAACACATTAAAAGAAGGGGCGATTGACTACTTCACCAAGCCGCTCTCTCCAAACGACATGAAAATTATCTTGCCACTCAAGGCCAAGAATGCACTACTCGTCTATGAGCAAAACAAGACCATTATCGAGTTAAATCGGCGCATAAACGAAGAATTGAAGAATGCCAACACCTTTGCCAATATCATGCTGCCCAAATCCGAGGGCTTTAACACGGTGGATTTGCATATTAAGTATCATCCGTCCCTGGGCATTGGAGGCGATTTCTTCGATTGTGTCGAGCACGACGGGAGATTGCACTTCGTGATTGCCGACGTGACAGGACATGGCATCGCTGCAGGGATGGCATCTTCGATGGTCAAAATTCTCTACAGAAAGAGCATCGAAAAGCCTGGTATCTTGCCCCACGAGATTTTAGAAGAGATGAACCGCTCAATCTTTAGCATTTTCGACTTTGCAGGCACAGACAACTACTTTGTCTTTACCGCCTTTGTAGGTGTAGTCGATCAAAATATTCTTTACTATGCCAATGCCGGCCAACCATACCCCATGATTTATCACGCGGCTACAGAGTCATTCGAAGAAATTCGACAAAATGGATTCTTAGTGGGGATGATGGATGAGGTAAAATTCGAACTCGGAAGTACGCCTGTGGCCGTCAATGACACCATTTTCTTGTACACAGACGGTTTATTTTGCTCTGGCGATCACGGTGATTTTACAGGTTGGGAAAAAGTCCTTCAGTTGAGCAAGCGCCTCAAATCATCGCTTAAGTTCGACCCTTACGACTTCTTAGACGAGTTGTTCTACGCATTTCACATGATTCACAAAGCAAAGCACAGTGAATTTACAGATGATGTGGCCATGATGCTCATCAAGATAAAAGAAGCGGGTGCTTAACCCGCTTTTTCTTTTTTATCGATGGCCCCTGTGTTACAATCAAAAGATATGATATGAAAGGAAGCCAATATAGATGCGGACATCCAATAGAAATAACGAACAATTGAGACCAATAACGATACAGGTCGACTATATAAAACATCCCAAAGGCTCTGTACTCATTGCGATGGGCGATACAAAGGTCCTTTGCAATGTGAGTGTCGAAGATAAAGTGCCCCCTTTTCTAAAAGGAACTGGCCAAGGCTGGTTAACGGCGGAATATGCTATGCTCCCTGCTGCTACACACAGCCGAAAAGTGCGCGAAGCAGCCAAGGGCAAACTCGAAGGCCGTACCATGGAAATACAACGCCTGATCGGCAGAAGTCTACGCGCAGCACTAGACCTAACCAAACTGGGCGAACGCACATTGTGGATCGATTGCGATGTTCTTCAGGCCGATGGTGGCACGCGCACGGCGGCAATTACAGGCAGTTATGTGGCCCTTGAAATTGCCATTCAAAAGCTAATGGCAGAAGGTGCATTGCTCGAAAATCCTATTGTAAACCAAGTGGCCGCCATAAGTGTCGGTTTAATTGATGGCCAAGTGCGTCTCGATTTAGACTACCCAGAAGATTCGGGTGCAGAGGTCGATATGAATGTGGTGATGACGGGCGACGGTGGCATCATTGAAATACAAGGCACAGGGGAAGATAGGGCATTTTCTAGAAAAGAGCTGGATTTACTATATAACTGCGCTGAAAAGGGCATAAACGAACTGTTTGCCCTTCAACGCAAAGCTGTTGAACGAGAGGTTTAAATCATGAAGACGTTAGTGTTAGCAACACAAAACAAAAATAAGCTTAAAGAGGTTGTAGAAATTCTTTCGCCAGTAGGCTACGAGGTGCTATCTATGGCCGATGTAGCACTTGCCGATCTAGATGTAATAGAAGATGGCGACACATTTGAGGCCAATGCCCTCAAAAAGGCGCGTGAGATATATGTGCGCACAAAAAAAGCTGTCCTTGCGGACGATTCGGGTTTGATGGTAGATGCGCTCTACGGCGCTCCAGGGGTGTTTTCGGCACGTTACTCGGGAGAAGGTGCAAATGCTCAGAAGAACAACGAAAAGCTCCTAATCGCGCTCCAGGGCATGCCAAAAGAAAAACGCACTGCCAAGTTCGTGTGTGTGATGGCATATATCGATGAATCGGGTATAGAATTTGTCGCGCGCGGCGAGGCTCACGGCATTATCTTAGAATCGCTTCAGGGTGAAGGTGGCTTTGGATACGATCCATTGTTTTATGTACAAGCGCTAAATAAAACTTACGCCCAGCTCACATCCAACGAGAAAAATTCTGTTTCCCATCGCGCAAAGGCACTACAAGTAATACGTCAGCACTTGGAGGCACAAAAATGAACCAAAAGAAATACTTGGTCATAGCAGATAGCCACGGACATTTATCGTATTTGGAACCAATCGTGCCATTGCTCGATCAAGTCGACGGCGTGTTACATTTGGGTGATCACATTGACGATCTAAAGGCGCTGATGGTTGCAAAACCGAACAAAAGCGCTGAATTTTGGCGGGGTGTGCGCGGTAATTGCGATGAAGTTTCTTCAGGACCATTAGAACTTGTGATTGACCATGAAGGATATAGGGTATTACTGGCACATGGTCATCGGTACGATGTTAAGAGCAGTCTATTGAATATTTATCACCGTGCTCTAGAGCTAGAGGTGAAGGGCGTTATCTTTGGTCACAGCCATA
This sequence comes from uncultured Fusibacter sp., assembly GCA_937958285.1. Classification (GTDB taxonomy): domain Bacteria; phylum Bacillota; class Clostridia; order Peptostreptococcales; family Acidaminobacteraceae; genus QQWI01. The sequence goes on from CALFXQ010000204.1 coordinate 14,815, forward strand.
TGCCAATCACAACAGAAGAAGGCGGTGTTGTATTCCATAATCCAGGCAGCATTGCTCTTCCAAAAGGTGGAAGCAAGCGTAGCTATAGCATACTCACCATCGACACAAAGGGGATTTCTTTTAATCATTACACCCTTTAAATGCGCTAGTTTCTGTTCGTAGATATGGTTTTTTTAAACTTTGTATCGGCCAAGAATGAGTCTGTGACTGACTTTCAAAAAAACACAATAAAAACATTTAAAAAAGCGTTGACGAAGGTACTGTTTGTGTAATATACTTATTTTCGTCAGCAAATACGGGGTGTAGCGCAGCTTGGTAGCGCATCTGGTTTGGGACCAGAGGGTCGCGGGTTCAAATCCTGCCACCCCGACCAATTTTTGCGGGTGTAGCTCAATGGTAGAGCCCCAGCCTTCCAAGCTGGTTGTGAGGGTCCGATTCCCTTCACCCGCTCCAAGTATTTTATATGTGCCAATAGCTCAGCTGGATAGAGCAACGGCCTTCTAAGCCGTAGGTCCGGGGTTCGAATCCCTGTTGGCACGCCATATATGGCGGCTGTAGTCAAGTGGTTAAGACACAGGATTGTGGCTCCTGCATGCGTGGGTTCAAACCCCATCAGCCGCCCCATTTAAACTTTACCGTTGGGGATTAGCCAAGTCGGTAAGGCAACGGACTTTGACTCCGTCATCCGCAGGTTCGAGTCCTGCATCCCCAGCCATTACCGATTAAATCAATACCGATAACCATAATCCATTAGCTCATTCCGAGGCCATAGGCCGAGAAAGAACGATTTGCCTGCAAATTGTTCGAAAGACTGAGCGACAGATTATAAACACGATCCATTAGCTCAGTCGGTAGAGCACCTGACTTTTAATCAGGGTGTCCCGCGTTCGAGTCGCGGATGGATCACCATTTTTTTTTAAGCGTCAACTAAATATGATCCATTAGCTCATTCCGAGGCCATAGGCCGAGAAAGAACGATTTGCTTGTCAAATTGTTCGCAGGACTGAGCGTCAACTAAATATGATCCATTAGCTCATTCCGA
>CALFXQ010000205.1 GCA_937958285.1 uncultured Fusibacter sp.
ATTTAACCAATTGGAATGCTACAATTTCTAGAGAGCAAGTCGCCGCATTTTTAAGTAAATCCTATTAAAAAAGCTGAGCCCTCGAACCGCCCCCATATTTAGATTCTCGGTCTAAATTTTGGAGGCTGTTCAAATCGCTCAGCTTTTTTTGTCTCTAATAAGATCTTTATAAGATTTCCGCCAAAAACCCTTCGGAATCGTGGGTACTCAACGCGTTTTTAAGCATCCAGGGTCGATTTGTTTTTACAACATGGCCTTGTGTGTCATTTTGCGCATCTGAAGGCAGAAACCCACTGGATTTAAGTGCTTCTATTGCTGCATCATTTGCTCGGATATAGTAATGCTTTTCTATATGGTGTACCAATTGTTTATTCTGGGCGAGGGGCTCTCGTCGAGAAGATGCCACTTGCATAGGAAGGCGAATCAAGTCGCCTATCATGGCATTTGCCGTTGGATACTTTCCTGCGCCAGGCCCTTTTAAAGACAATTGGTTGAGGTGACTGTGTTCGAAGACAAGGGTGTTATCTGGCCCAAAGGTTTGGCCAAAGGGTGAGGTAATCGGCACGACACATGGTCTCGCTGCAAGAAACAGTGCATCGCCACTGGGCTGAAGCTCGCAACTCACCACATACCGCAAGGTTTTGCCCTCTGCTTTAAGTCTTTCGAAGTCTGAGGGTCGAACGCCGCGTATACTCGCAATAAACACCTGATCTAAAGTGAAGTAAGCATTGTGAATAAGTGCTGTCAATATGAGCAGTTTTCTCGATGCATCGAATCCATCGACGTCGTCATCGGGAACTTGCTCCGCATAACCCAAGGCTTGTGCTTCGCTAAGCGCATCTAAAAAGCTCACCTGTTCTTTTTCAATCTTTGACAGGATGTAATTGCCCGTACCGTTGAGAATGCCGTGAATGCCCGTCGTCTCTCCAAAGAGCAAATGATCCGACAAGGTAGAGATTATGGGAATCCCACCACCTACACAGGCTTCTACAGAAAGGGTCACATTATTCTCTCGTGCCAAGGCCTTTAGCCTTTGAAAATGTGCGCAAATCACCGCTTTATTTGCAGTAATCACGTGTTTTTTGTTCTTAAGTGCACGACTAATCCATTCAAAGGGCAACTCAATGCCACCGAGCGCTTCGAAAATGACCTCAACTTCTGGATGGTCAATTACTTTCGACACATCTTCAGTCACTATATGCTCAAACGGAGTATGCTTATGTTCACTTACATCTTTAACAAGTGCGGCAACGACCTCGACAGGGCTGCCTAATAACTGTTTCAGCTGTTCTTGACGCTCTAGTACAATTGCACCCACGCCACCGCCGACCGTTCCAAATCCCAATAATCCAATTTTCATAGTATTAAACCACTGCATGCGCAGTAGGCCTCCTTTTTAGAAGATTGTCCCCGTCTTCTCGGCACAAATCTCCATTTGCTGTAAGTAGATAATTTTGTAACCAGCGGTCGGCTAAACGCGCTGCACTCTCACGCCAAGTGTCCTCTATGCCCTTGGTTGGATCGTTATGCACATAGTACGCCTTTGGCAGCTGTATGGCAAGACCTTTTCTTACATCTCGCCAATATTCGCGGTCTAAGGCTTCTATATCGTACTCCATATGTCCTGAAATATAGTAAAAGGGGTGAAGTTTATCTTTGATCATAAAAGCACCCGCTTCATCTGACTGCAAGAGAATATCCAGTTGTTCATGCTCGAGGATATCTGTTACATCGTTCATGGTATGTCTTGAGTGAGGCGCGTTTAAGTATCCTTTTTCACCCTCTAAAAGAACATCATTCTTTACAAGCGTGTGCTGAAATATGCCAAACATCTTTTCCATTAGTGGCTTTTTCTCAATGCCATAATAGTGATAGAGCGCCGCCTGTGAGGCCCAACATATAAATAATGCTGGAACACTTCTTTGGCAAATATCATCGAGGACTTCTTTAAGCTCTTCCCAATAGTTAACGGCTTCAAAGGGCAAGTGCTCGATGGGCGCTCCGGTTATAATCATGCCATCAAGGCCAAGGCACTTGGCCTCTTGATACGATAAATAGTGCGCTTCGAGGTGTGACGGGTCTACATTTTTACTGCGATGAGACGTTGGGCGGATCCAGATAAGGTCCACTTTCACCTTTGAATTGGCAAATAGGGCTTTGTATTGGGCTTCTGTCTGCACTTTATTGGGCATGATATTGAATATGCCAATGCGAATCGCGCCCGCAACTACCGCGAACTTATCTGATTTATCTAAAACTACCGCCATTGTCAAACCTGCCCTTTCTATACGTATCTACTTTGAAGCCAAAAGTGCTTGATTTAAGTCTTCGATCAAGTCTTCTACATGCTCTATGCCAATGGATAAGCGGATTAACTCTGGATTGACACCCGCTGCGATTTGCTCTTGTTCGCTGAGCTGTTGGTGCGTTGTGGATGCTGGATGTATGACTAAAGACTTGGCATCGCCGACATTGGCCAGTAAAGAAAACAGCTTGAGTTGATCGATAAAGCGAATGCCCTGATCGAAGCCACCTTTTACGCCGAAAGTTAAGATCGCGCCAGTGCCCTTTGGCAAGTATTGGAGGCCTCTTTCGTAGTTAGGATGCGAAGGTAGTGATGGGTGCTTCACCCATGCCACTTGTGGGTGCTGTTCTAAGAAGGTCGCGACCTTTGCAGCATTTTCTACATGGCGCTCTACGCGCAGCGATAAGGTCTCGAGACCCTGCGCCAACAGGAATGCATTAAAAGGTGAAAGGCAAGCGCCCACATCGCGAAGTAAAGTAACGCGCAATTTTACAATATAGGCCAAGTTTCCGAGGGCCTCGCTGTATACCAGACCATGATAGGATGGATCTGGTTGTGTAAAATCTTTGAAGCGTCCCGATGTCCAATCGAAATTGCCACCATCGATCACTACCCCACCGATGGATGTGCCCGATCCGCCAATGTACTTCGTTGCCGAGTGTACGACGATATGAGCGCCGTGCTCAAAAGGCCTAAATAAATAGGGTGTTGCAAAGGTGTTGTCTACTATGATTGGCACTTGATGGGCATTGGCAATGGCTGCAATGCGCTGAAAGTCTGGAATATTAATGCCCGGATTCCCAATGCTCTCAATAAAAATTGCCTTAGTATTTTCGTCGATGGCCGCATTGTAGCCATTGAAATCGTCTGGGTCTACAAAGTGTACTGCAATGCCAAACTTTTTAAAGGTATGGGTAAAGAGCGTCGAAGTGCCACCATAAAGCGTCTTTGCAGCTACAATATTGTCGCCAGTAGATGCGAGATTGAGTATGGCGTAAGTAATTGCAGCCATGCCAGATGCAGTCGCAACGGCGCCCACACCCCCTTCTAAATCGGCAATTCGCTTCTCGAAGGCATCCGTTGTGGGATTCGTAATACGCGTGTAAATATTCCCAAACTTCTTAAGTGCAAATAAATCCGCCGCATCTTGTGCATCGTCAAAGACAAAGCTAGAGGTCTGATAAATGGGAAGTGCTCTCGATTTTGTAGTGCTATCTACTGTAAGTCCTGCGTGCAACTGTCTGGTTTCAAATCTCAAATCTGACATATTCTCCTCCGATTTCATAAAAAAAACTCCTTACGCTTGGCATAAGAAGTTGGTTGCATAATCATCCCTTATCTGCCAGGCTTTCACCTGCTGGATTTAGCACCTTGGCATTGCCAGGTTGCCGGACGTCATTGGGCCAGTCCCTCAGTCACTCTTGATAAGTATTAAGTTA
>CALFXQ010000206.1 GCA_937958285.1 uncultured Fusibacter sp.
AAGGCCCATCAATAGGGTCTGCCAATTAGCATCGCCTACTAGAATGACCCAAAATCCAAGAAAAACAATTAGCCATTGTATATCTAATCGCCATTTATTCATTCACTCACCTCCCAAACCTCAATTTATTGAGTTACTTTATACCCCAAGTGACTTGGGCACTAAACTTAAAAGTTCTTCCGGGCCGTCGAGTCCTTCGTGCATAAGGCATTCGCCCGCTGTTAAAAAGAATTGTCGATTGTGCTCCCATAGTTTTGTGAGTTGCTGAACTACATCAACGGCTTCATCCAACTGGATTGGACCCTTTTGACTACCAAGAACTGCCAAATGCACTTGTATAAGATACAAACGGAGCACAAGTAATGAATGGGCCATGTATGGATCTCCTTCTTCTGAGAAGGGATACAGATATTTAAACACAAAGTGACGCAGATAGTTTTCAAAGAAATAAGGATGCTCCTTCGCAAAAGGCAAGACAAAGGCTATTTGCCACTGATTGAGCGCGTTTTGCCGCTGGGATTTTGTGCCCTCGACAATCAGTCGATCTATCAGCTGGACCTGAATTGCCTTAAATGCGCCCTCACCAAGGCTAAAATAATCCGGCAAGGCATTATAGAGCACCTCTAGCACTTTTATCTGCACGCCTTTAACAACGCGGTAGCCCGTAGGCTTTGTAAGTGGTTTTGACAAAAGGCCTTGGTAATACATGATAAGGGATTCAATTTTATCCACACCTTCTGGCACATGAAGGGGCATAAAATCTATATGAAAGGAATTTAAGAGTGCAAGTCTTGTCCAAAGACCAACCTCGCTTCTCCCTAGTAAATCCAGCGCGAATTGCCTAAGTGGCAATAGAAATTTTGCAGGGTGATTGGCTAACGCTCCGCCTATTTGATTCACATCTTGGCTTAGCAAAACCCTTTCTTTGAGCGTTGGCACGTCTTGGAAACAGAGGGGTTTCGATGCTCCCAAAACCAGTCTTGCCACCTCTGGACACGATAGGGTCATCGACATCTCGAGATTGCCATCTATGCGGTTATAGGTGCGTGGAAACAAATGACAAGTAACCGATAGCAATGCTTCACCGTGAATACCTTGAATATCGCACCACATGTCGCTTGCCAAAAATGGACATCGCTTGTCTGGAGTTAAGCGCATCAGTGCATAATGTACGGCAGGCTCTTCACACGATTCATTCACAATCACATCTTTTTGCCAACGCTTGTATAAAGGACTTTCTTTGTAGGCTGAATAAGCTTCGAAGGTGAGTTGATCCACTTCTACCTCCCAGCCCTTGCAGCAGCTATCCGAACAAGCAGGACCAATGCATTTAAATGCCTCGAGAACTGTTGGCATTTTGATGGTGTTATTGAACTTGCTGATAATCTCCATATTATTCCCTCTATAGTTCACTGCATTTAAATTTAGCCTTTTGCTCAATCTTATCTTAACATGCTTCTAGGGACGTAGAAAAGGTGTCATTTAAACATCGCTGTAAAAATGACACCTTTTCAATGTCCCCTAAGGCACACTATTTTCCTTTGCTGCGCGTGCTTATGTCAAACCAGACTGCCATTAAGAGTACAAGGCCCTTTATGACGTATTGATACGAAATGTCGATATTGAGCAGCGACATACCGTTGTTGATACTGGCCATTACCAACGCCCCAATAATCGCGCCGATAACAGAACCAATGCCACCCGATGCAGAAGCACCGCCGATAAACGATGCTGCAATCGCATCGAGTTCAAAGAGATTACCCGCCGACGGGGCCGCTGAATTGAGACGCGCACTATAGACAATACCCGACATCGCTGCAAGGGTCCCCATAGAGACAAACACAGAGAAGAGGGTTTTCTTTGTATTAATACCCGAGAGCCGAGAGGCTTCTAAATTCCCTCCAATTGCATACACATGACGGCCAATGGGCGTTTTCTTAGCGATAAAAGTATATAGTGCAACGAGTGCAACCACGATAATGACTGTGTAAGGAATACCTTTGTATAGTGCCATGCTCATTACAAAGCTCATAATTAGCGCGCCTACAAGTACGATTTGACCTACAAAAATTGGGATGGGCAAAAGACTAAAGCCATAGCGTTTTCTTGAGCTGCGCTTTCGCCATTCAAAGAAAGCATATCCCAGAACTGCCACAATGCCAATAATCAGCGATGTGACGTGGATGCCCTGAATATTTGCAAAATCCGCTAAATATCCAGTAGAAATTCTATTGAAGCTCTCAGAAAATGGCCCGATGGTCTGACCTTTTGTAATGCCGATAACAGCCCCTCTAAAAATAAGCATGGAGGCCAAAGTGACAATAAATGCTGGGACACCTCGGTATGCAATCCAGTAGCCTTGCCATGCGCCAATAAGAAGGCCAACCACTAAAGTGATGCCTATCGCCGGAAGTGTGGGCATTCCCATTTTAACTTGCAAAATTGCAGCGATTGCACCTGTAAACGCCGCGACCGAGCCCACTGATAGATCGATGTGCCCCGCGACAATTACAAGCACCATACCAACTGCCAAAACCGCAATATATCCCATCTGAAGATAGAGATTTGTCAGGTTTCTCGCTGAAATAAACGTACCCTTTGTCAAGATATTAAAAATAATCATAATGGCAAAGAGTGCGATAAACATGCCATATTGGCGTATGTTTGATTTCAACAAGTGCTTTAACAACGAAAAATGACTAGACTTCTCCATGGTGATCCCCCTGTCCAATGGCATAGCGCATAATATAATCCTGATTCATATTTTCCTTTAAAATCTCTTTCACAATACGTCCTTCGTGCATCACATAGACGCGATCGCTCATGCCGATGATTTCTGGCAACTCCGAAGAGATCATAATAATGCTGTTTCCTTGTTCGACAAAGCTATTCATAATGCTGTATATTTCGTATTTTGCACCGACGTCAATACCGCGCGTTGGTTCGTCGACGATCAGAAGTTCTGGCTGGGTGAGCATCCATTTTGACAGTGCCACCTTTTGTTGATTCCCACCGCTGAGATTGCCCACCTTCTGTTCAATACTCGGCGTCTTAATGCGCATCTTCTGACGATAGTCATCGGCATGGCGCACTTCTTCGTTGCTATCTATAATCCCCATACGCGTTAGGCGGTTTAAGCTTGCCATGGAAATATTCCGTTTAACGTCGTCGATAAGCACGAGGCCTTTTTCTTTTCTGTCTTCAGTGAGATACCCTATGCCCGCATCAATTGCCTGCCTTGGCGATTTATGATGGGCGGGTTTTCCCTTGTAGTGACATTCCCCTGAAAAGCGCTGCCCATAAGAGCGACCGAAGATGCTCATGGCAAGCTCGGTTCGACCTGAGCCCATAAGACCTGCAATACCCACAATTTCACCGCGATTCACCTTGATATTGGCATCCTTAATGACGGGAAATGCACCTGCAGTATCTGAAAACACTTGCCATTTTTTTAGTGAAAAGAGCTCTTCGCCAATCTGTGGCGTTCTCGAAGGATAACGTTGATTCAATTCACGGCCGACCATCATGCGCACAATTTCGTCTTCAGTCAGCTTTTGTTGCCTTCGATCGACAGTGGCAATTGTCTGACCATCTCTAAGGACCGTAACTGTGTCGGCTACTGCCATAACTTCATTTAATTTATGTGAAATCAAGATCGATGTAATGCCTTCGCCCTTGAGTTCTTTCAGTATTCTGAGAAGATTTTCGCTGTCGTCCTCGTTAAGGGCAGCTGTTGGTTCGTCTAGGATGAGAAGCTTTACGTTTTTAGCAAGGGCCTTAGCAATTTCTATTAATTGCTGTTTACCAACGCCCAATGTGCCCACAAGGGTATCTGGATAGTCGCTAAGCCCTACACGCTTCAAGGCCGCCTGGGTGCGCAGAATGGATTCATTCCAATCGATTAGGCCATTTTTTTTGATTTCATTCCCGAGAAAGATATTTTCATAAATAGACATGTGAGGCACTAAGGCCAATTCTTGATAGATAATTGCAATACCGGTGCGTTCTGAATCCTTAATGCTGTGAAATGACTGTACATCGCCATTGAAGACGATGTCTCCACTGTAGGTTCCATGGGGATAAACACCGCTAAGCACTTTCATTAAGGTGGATTTGCCGGCGCCGTTTTCACCGATCAGACAGTGGATATCCTCGCGCTTCACCTGAAAGGTGACGCCATCAAGGGCTTTAACTCCAGGAAAACTCTTCTCAATATGACGCATTTCCAAAATATAATCGTGCATCGCGCTTCCTTTCTCAACAATATAGATACCAAGGCGGACAGGATCCGCCTTGGTCTATTCGTCTAATAACTTTTCTTTGGCAAAGGATGTTACTGACTTATTTTCTTTTTTCTTATTTTAAATCGTGTGCGCTAATGTAGCCGCTTTCTACTAACAATGTCTCGAGGATGTCTTTTGTTACAACTTGTGGGTCTAACAAGAT
>CALFXQ010000207.1 GCA_937958285.1 uncultured Fusibacter sp.
TCGTCTTAGAAGTGCAACGACAAACTTATTAAAAAAAAGAAATATTTTTTTTTAGGGTTTTGTCACTTTTAGTAGGTTGTTGTAGGGAAGCCGTTACACTTATCGTGTAGCGGTTTTTTAGTGATTCAAAGTTTTATGCCCTCATTACCTATTTTAAAAAGGAGTGTTTTATGAAAAAAATGAGCTTAACCACCAAGATCTTCATCGGCATGCTGCTTGGTATTGTGTTTGGCATTGCGCTTAGCTATGTTAAGGACGTGCCCTTTGTTGACAAGACAGTGATTGGTTTCTTTCTCGTTCTAATTGGTTCTATCTTTGTCTCATTAATTAAGATGATGGTCGTGCCTTTAGTCTTTGTCTCACTAACTTGCGGCGCTGCCCAAATTGGCGACATAAAAAAACTCGGTCGCGTAGGCATTAGAACTTTGGCCTTTTACTTGGCGACAACGGCAATTGCCATCTCTATCGCTCTATCCGTGGCCACCTTTGTACAACCGGGATCTTTTATGACACTTGGTGCCCAGGAGCTGACATTTGAAGCAAAAGAAGCGCCACCATTGGTTCAAGTCTTCATAGATATGATTCCAACCAATCCAGTAAAATCCATGGCCGATGCTAATATGCTTCAGATTATTGTCTTTGCACTATTCACCGGTACTGCTATAACCATGCTGGGAGATAAGGCAAAAAGCGTGAAAGCGCTCTTTGAAGAAGTCAACGAAATCATCTTAAAAATCGTGATGATCGTGATGTATTTTGCTCCTATTGGCGTCTTTGCACTTGTCGCAAAAACATTTGCTACATTTGGCTTTAATGCCATTGGTTCTTTGGCGATGTATATGGTCTGTGTCCTTGTTGGACTATTAATTCATGCTCTCTTTACTTATCAGGGACTTCTTCTCGCATTCACGCGTTTAAACCCTATCCAATTCTTTAAAAAGTTCGCACCAGCGATGATCGTGGCCTTCTCAACGTCATCGAGCAATGCAACGATTCCAGTAACATTAGAGACCACAGAAAAAGGTCTTGGCGTAAAAAAAGAACTTGCTGCCTTTACCATTCCCTTAGGTGCTACAATCAATATGGATGGTACTGCAATTATGCAAGGTGTTGCTACAGTATTTATCGCTCAGCTCTATGGTGTTTCTCTTGGCATGCCAGAATTCTTAACGATTATTCTAACCGCCACCCTTGCTTCCATCGGTACTGCTGGCGTTCCTGGCGTTGGACTCGTCATGCTCTCTATGGTGCTTACGCAAGTGGGTCTCCCCGTAGAAGCCATTGCCATTATCTTAGGCATTGATCGCATCTTGGATATGTGCCGCACGGTCGTTAATATTACTGGTGATGCCGTATGTACATTAATCGTCGCCAAGCAAGAAGGCGAACTAGATGAGAAAATCTATAATGCAGCTTATCTAACCGAGCCTGTGGTGACTACCGAAGCATCCAAAATTGGCTAATAAAATCCACTTCAAAATTAAAAGCCTTTCGACCATCATTTTAACTGTGGTCGAAAGGCTTTTTAGCTGTATTTTTTTTGCTGGGCTTCAATGATGTCATGACAAAGCACTGCGATTTCTGATGTGCTTCTACCTTCCATGGCAATAGGCTCAGAGATAATAAGTTTAAGATTTTGTGCTTTAATTTTAACAGTGCCTTTTGGCATGAGGTGATTTGCCCCTATAATCGTAACGGGAAGTATTCTAACGCCTGCTTTTTCAGCAAGTTTAAAACCTCCCGCTTTAAAAGGTATCATCTGGCCATCTTGAGACCTTGTGCCTTCTGGAAAAAGCCCTTGTGAATAACCCGATTTCAGTAGCTGGGCTCCTTCAGAGATGGATTTTAATGCAGCCCGAGCATTTCCTCGCTCTATAAACACACAATTTCCTAGTTCTAACCAGGGTCCCAATAATGGTATCTTCCGATTTTCCATTTTGGAAATAAAACCCATAGGTCTATCTAGATAGCCGAGAATCAGAGGTATATCAAAGGCTGACTGATGATTTGCTACAATTAGAAGGGGTTCGTCGACAGGTGGCAGATGCTCTTCACCTATAAGCGTCACGGTGCTCTTCGTTGCATTGACACAAAAGTGTGACCATTCAATGGCAATCTTACGGGTGAGCTTTTCCTTTTCTTCGATGCGACCTTTTCGCCTTAGCCACTGTCCATACCAAAGATCTTTCATAATATAAAGCATATAAAGCGCTACTTTAATGCCAATCCACACCACTCTCATTTATAAATTCCCCACTAAAGCCCATGATTGTACATACGTCGTTTGTCCATTGACCAAATGGCTTCTGAGAACTCACCTGGTTTAGTTTCGCTCATTACTTTTGATATGTCGTACACGCGCGCATCGATCATATCGATATAATGGAGGAGCTCAGCCTCTAGAAACATCGGCTTCTTTGGACTCCCAAATTCTGGCTCATAGTGGTGGGTCAACAGCATATGCTGCAGTAGCTCAACTACTTCTAGGTGTATGTGAAGTAACTTGCCCTTTTCGCCAACGAGTTGAATGCCCATCGAAATATGTCCAAGAAGATTGCCTTGTTTAGTATACTCAGACACCAAACCCAGCTGATTTGTGGCCATCTCGTCGATTTTGCATATGTCGTGTAGGATAATTCCGGCAAAGAGAAGATCGAGATTTATATTGGGATATACCCCCGCCATTGCACGGCCTAACTCGAGCATGCGATAAATATGATACATTAAACCCGCGCGGACTGCGTGATGATTGGACTTGGCCGCTGGATAAAACATCAATTTTTCGCGTCTCTCGAGGACGATTGCCTTCACAATCTTTTGTATTTCTGGGTGGTGCATGCCATCGATTGCGGCTATAATGTTATCATAGAGTATTTCTGCAGGTATTGGCGCTGTTGGCACAAAGGATTCGATTCGAATATTGTCCGACTGGTTAATCGGCCTATACTTTTGAACGCTGAGTTGCTTCTGACTTTGCCAGCTATTGCATTTTGCAGTGATTTTGACAATGTCGCCTTCTTTAAAAATCGCCAATAATGCATCTTCTGCATCCCAGACTTTGGCATTGATCTCACCAGTGGCATCCATCAATGTGGTGTCGAGATATTTTTTACCCGCAGCCGTTTGTTTGATGGCCGCTTGCTTAACTAAGTAGTAGCCCTGAATATCTTCACCGACTTCAAATTCGGTTATTTGCTTGAACATAATTGCCTCCTAATTGTATGCTGTTTGATTCTTGTATTATTGTAACACATGGCTCCTTGTTTTTGCTTAAATCGCGCTGTTTTTGTTTATTTTTCGCCAAAACGGATATCACTAATGAAAGAACGTGTTTATTAGGAGGGCATACTATGCGCATACTGGCTATCCTCACCGACCGCAACCACAAAAGGATTGTACGTCACGTCGCTCACTCATGCCAAGGCGAGGTCGATTTTTTTGCGCCAGATGAGATAATCGATATCGAATCACATATTCAATACGACAAACTCATTATTGCAGCCAGTTACGAAGAGACCCAGGGCGAGGCTTTATTGCGACAATTACATAGCACTTTGCCTAACTTTATAATCCCCCCCACTGCAGCTATCGACAATGGAGACATAGAACTCGAATCGGATCAACTCACAATATTATCTGAATACCACCTAGAAAACGCCTTAAATGACTGGCTTGTGTCCACCTCAGGGCACAAAATCCCCAAAAGTGTGCTTTACATCTCAGACGACCGCCTTATGCATGCAATTATTAAAGATCTTTTTAAGCTAGAAGATACCACCGTTATTCATGCATACGATGGCTTGTCTGGCTATGAAATATACAAAGATAAAAAGCCCAATCTCATACTGACAGATTTAGATATTCCACTGCTAGACGGCTTTGGTCTTTTAAAGCGCATTAAAGAACAAGATGGCGACTTAAAAATTCCCGTACTTATTTTTTCTAGCACGTCCGATGAAAAGACCATTATGGAGGCTTACCGCCTAAGGGCAAAAGGGTATCTTATTAAGCCCATGGCACTACAAGATCTAAAACACAAAGTAGAAAAACACTTAAACTCAAACGCCAACTAAAGGAGTCCCACAATGCTCATCGAAGATCTCACTGGTTACATGGATTATCTCCTCGCAGAGTCCCTCAAGCACAAGGCCACTGATTTACATCTTTGTGTTGGGAGTGCACCGCTCATGCGGGTGAATTCTAAGCTCATACCCATAGCAGGTACCGACAGACTCCTCCCACCTCATATGAAAGCCATCGCCGACTTTTACCTCTCCGAGCAGAAATTACAGAAATTAGAACGCGAAAAAACTGTAGATCTCTCTTATTCAAAACCCAATCTTGGCCGTTTTCGTTGCAACTTTTATCTACAAAGGGGAACCATCGCATTAGCAATGCGTTCTTTGCCCCTAGAAATTCCACCGCTTGACTCCATTGGACTACCTAAAGTTGTCGAGCAGTTCCTTTCAAAGTCCAAGGGGTTAATCCTCGTCGCAGGTGCAACGGGAAGTGGAAAGTCTACGACGCTCGCAAGTATGATAAAAAACCTCAACGAATCCTATAGCTACCACATCACTACTATCGAAGACCCCGTTGAATACTTGCACCGCCATCAAAAGAGCCTTGTCACGCAAAAGGAAGTTGGCGACGACGCCGTAAGCTTTGCATCCGCTCTTAAGGCATCTCTTAGAGAAGACCCCGATGTAATTATGCTCGGTGAAATGAGAGACTATGAAACCATCTCTATCGCCATGACTGCCGCTGAAACTGGACACCTTGTGCTATCTACAATTCACACAAATGGGGCCGTAAAGGCCATCGACCGCATATTAGATGCTTTTTCTACCGAGCAACAAGCGCAAGTAAAAAGCCAATTGGCCACAGTCTTAGAAGGTGTAGTTTCACAGCAGCTTATACCCAGGAAAGATGGCAATGGTCTAATTCTCGCAACAGAAGTACTCGTGGCCACACCAGCGGTAAGGAATTTAATTAGAGAAGGAAAACACTACCAAATTAACAACCTCATCCAAAACGGCATGAGTCAAGGGATGGTTTCGCTAGAGCGAACCCTTGCCCAATTAGTCAAAGACAATGTCATCACACAGACTGAGGCTGCGCTTCGCGTAAATGATTTACCCCTATTTGAAACCTATTTAAACATGTAGACGAAAGGAGCAAGGTATATGCGCGCGAAAGAACGCTTTTCTAAAGAAGAGATTATCATCTTTTCCCGACAGTTGGCCTTAGTTATGGATTCAGATGTTTCCCTCTATGAAGGCCTTACCCTTATAAAAGATAAGACCCAGAACCCAAAACTGCAATCCGTTATCACAGAAATGTTGGCCGACATCCGACAAGGTATGGCTTTGAGCGAAGTAATGGCCAATCGACAAGATGCTTTCTCCACCTTTATTGTGACGATGATCCAAATTGGTGAGCAGAGTGGTGAACTTGCAAATACCCTCAACCAAATTGCAGATGCCTACGAGAAAGAAATGGATACCTCTGCAAAAGTTAAAGCCGCAATTACTTACCCTATTATTCTATCCGTCCTTATGCTCGGCGTTATATTACTCCTCGTGATAGAAGTGCTCCCAATGTTTAACGACATACTCGTATCATTGGGTGGCGATATGCCTTTGTTCACAAAAATTATTATGCAGACAAGTTTATGGCTTGGTAACAATCTTATATGGATTTCTCTTGCTCTGGCATCGCTTGTAGGCATCGCTTACTTCTATAGTCGCTCGGCAAAGGGTCAGAATTTTTTCGATACTTTGGCCTTCAAGCTCCCTATTCAAAAGCAAATTGTCTCTGCCATAACGGCAATTCGATTTTCTCGCAATTTGGCCTTACTCATTCGCAGTGGCGTCAACATTGGCATGGGCATAAAACTCATTATCCCCATCTTTAACAATCGCTATGTAAAAGAGCGATTAGAAAAAGCGGTTCAGCTACTCAACCAAGGTGAAACTCCCGATAAGGTATTCGAAGGCCTTCAACTGTTCCCTTGGGTTTTAATTAAGCTCTTCACAATTGCTCAAAATACAGGGCATATGGATAAAATGCTCGATAAGGCTGCAGAGACCATGGAAAAGGAACTCGATAACCGTTTAGATCGCCTTACAACAGTAATTGAGCCCCTTTTAATCATCGTTTTGTCTTCACTGGTTGGCATCATTCTCATCTCAGTCATTTTGCCAATCATCAATATTATGAACGCCATTGGCTAGTAGGAGGACCCCATGAAGGTAAAGCATGCCCCCAGTACGCTGGCGCAGCTTTTGGTCTTGCCATTTGTGTTGGTCTCAATGCTCTTATTAGTGCTTGGACTCATTCAGTACAAGGACAATCACAACATTGCCGACATAGATACAGAACGAGCCACGATCGAACGTTACGCCATTCAATGTTATGCTTCTGAAGGCAGTTATCCACCCGATCTAGAGTATTTAGAAGCCAATTATGGGCTATTGCTCTCGCGTGAGCGCTATCTTTATTACTACGAGGTTTTTGCAGCAAACGTATTACCCGACATCCGCGTGGTGCCCCTGGTGCCACTTCCAAATCCATAGGAGGTTTATATGAGCGGTAGAAGAAAAAACGTCGCCATTGAATCCTTCTTAGTGGTGATCTTGATGATTGTCTTCTCAATTTCAGTAGCTGTTCTAATTGTGCAAGGGTCATCTACATTCCAAAAGACTCTAGAATACAGAGAGCGCGAAGAAAACCTGCGCATCGCCATGTCGTATATCAATATGGCAATTCGTCAAAACGATGGCATTGGCGTCATTAATTTCCCAGATCCACCCAGCGGCTACGATATGCTGCTTCAAATCAAACACAGCGGAAAAGAAAGTGGCATGAGCACCTATATTTACTTTAAAGAAGGACAGCTCTACGAATGCTATACCGATGGCCCACTTAATCCGCAACTCTCTACTGCGATAGTGCCACTAAAGGGTATGGGACTCAATTACGATGCCGAGAATGCAATGGTTACCTTCCACTACCCACACACCATAGAGAATGAAGCTACCACATTAGAGCAAATTATCTCTCTGCGCACAAGGGAGGTAGCACCATGATTAAAAAGCGTGGCTTCACACTGGTTGAAATCATTTTTTCCATTGCATTTTTGAGCATCGTCAGCGTTGTGATTCTTCAGCTGTTTATTACTTATGATGAACTTCCACAGTGCGTTCATATAAAGAACTTCGCAATGCTCTATGCATCAAATGTTATTGAACTTG
>CALFXQ010000208.1 GCA_937958285.1 uncultured Fusibacter sp.
CCCTTTTCTTTGCCTTGATGCTTGATATAACGCATTTCGATACGAATTTCTTTCAGATCAAAGAGTAGATTTGCAAAGCGCTCAAGAACGACACAATCATAATCGTCGTTGCCTAGTTCGGCTAAATTTGTAAGGGCAACTGAGATTGTTCTTCGAATGCGCTGCTCAATTGTCTTTTCGTGGACAAATTCACCCTTTTCTTGCGAATATATAAGACTCACATAGTGATAGAGGTCAGACAAACGAAAATCTAAGTGCTGTCCGTAGGGGTTATCGTGTTGACCAAGAATAAATTCAACTATAGTGGTTAAGTCTCTTGTACCAGCTTCGCTTAGTATCCCCAACTGGGAATAGATCTCTCGAAGCTCTGCTATATGAACAGATGGCTGCACAGAGGGTTTTCGAGCATCAGATTGAAGTGCATTCATAGAAGCGAATGCGGTTTGAAAAGAAGTGATGACCTGCTGCATTTTCAGTTTTTCGTCTATGCGCTTAATAACACCGAGCACTTCAATGACGTTGATTGGCTTATTAATATAGAATTCAATGCCATTGTCGTATGCCTTGGATACCATATCTTTGGCATAGACCTCACTAATCATAATAAAGGGCGTTTGGGGCATATGGCTTTTAAGCTGCGTGACAAGTGAAATGCCATCTAGCTTTGGCAGTAGCAAATCGACTAAAACAATATCGGGCCGACTTTCTTTAATCCCGTGTAGCGCTTCTTCACCATTTTTGGCTACGGCTATTACATCGCCAAGATTATTATTAATGACAATCTTACTGAGGATTCTTCCTATGCTTGGGTCATCATCGACAATATAAAACCTATAGTTCATTGTGACCGTCCTTCCATATTTAAATCTAAGTCTAACATAATATCGTCAATAGGTTGCATCAACTTCTCTACGGGGATTATCATTGTGAATCTCGTAATCGACTGTGGGTCAGAAAAGACGGATATAGTGCCACTGAGCACTGAAGTTACCAAAAAGTGTACATGGGTTAGTCCTAGTCCAGAAGACATAACGCCGCTATTTGAATCGTATTTCGTCGAATAACCGGGATTAAAAATCAGAGGTATATCCTCTGTTTCGATACCTGGACCATCGTCCTCTAAAACTAAGTGAACATAGTCTTGGTGCCATTCCTGGCGCAGATAGATGCGTCCCTCAATTTGTATGGCATCTACCGCATTCGTGATTAAATTGTTTAAAATGGAAATGAGTATATAAAATGCAGGTGTCTCAAAATCTTTTTGAAAGGAGTGGCAGAGGTGGATTCGCTTAGACTGAATAGTAATTGCCGATTCTTGAGTGGAGAGAATGATTTTGATCATTTCAGAATATGTCATCTTAAATTCTGAGGTATCATTAATACATTTTTCTATCCCGCTGATTACACGGCTATAGTCTTTCTTTATCTCGTGTATGTCCTTAGCTACATCTAGCATATCTTCTTTGTTTATTGGCATTTCTAGACGTTCATAAATGGTATAGCTCTTTTGCATCGCGAGTTCAATATCTTTTTTAGATTTTCTTAAGAAGAAGAGTTCTGTTTTTAAGTTGGACATCAAGATCACGCGTTCAATAAATTGTTGGTAAGCTTGCTTTTTTTTAAGGCGACCATAATAATAGAGACTCATATAAATCATAAAGGTAGTAAAAAGTGTACGAAGGAGGCCGATGGTAATTATTGTTAGCACTACAGATTCAATATTGGCACCATGCCATTCATTGCGTATGAGGACTTCGATAATATTTGGTATGCTGTCGCAAAACCAGAGTCCCAAGAATAGAGATAGAGGTGCACTTATTTGGTTGCGTATATCTAAGAGTACAAAGAAAATACTATAGAACAGGTAAAAGAAAACAACGGGAAAATAGATCAGTATTGCTTCTGAAAGAGAGGCATTATAATTGAAGGCATAGACCACACTTCTAACTAAAAGCATGAGCACGCCTACAAGATTTATTGTTGGCACAGAGGGTATGCTCTTAAAAGTGATCATCAAGATATTGAGCGCAACAACGGCAAAAGTCAAACGAAAATCCGTTCCAAAGGGACGCACGTAAATTTGTCCCATAAATGTGGTAAACACAGCTACGAGTATGACTTTATCCAGATGTTTAGGTAAATTGAATGTCATAATAGCTCCAAGATTTTAAGGATAAAAGGTTAAAAAGTCGTTAGTTTTGCACTTAATGATATCATATGCGCCGTTACCTTGTCCTCATCACTTTTAAAATGAAAGATAGATGTGTAACACTTAAGTGGACTAATTCCGTGTTATACTTGAGTCGAGTAAATTTTTCATCAAAAGTGATTAATGCAAATCTCCAAAAATAAAAAGCTGCTACAAAAGTTTTAACTTTTGTAACAGCCTAAATAAAAATCACATCACAAGCTATGCGTTTGCGCCACAGCATTTTTTGTATTTCTTGCCACTGCCACATGTGCAAGGGTCATTGCGGCCAATTTTTTCTTCGTTGACAACGGTTTTAGAAGACATGTAAGCTTTTCTGATGTCTTTTCTCTTCTCGTCGTCGAAAATAGCTGACCAAGCCGGTAATTCGTAGAGCCAGTCTGCTTTCGCAGCGTGCATGTTAAAGAGCAATTTTTCGTAGTCGATTTCAACATCAACTGACGAGTCGGCGGCGAGATCTTCTAATATCACTTCTGAAACGAGCGAAGAGTTCATGCCATCTAAGAAACCAACAAATTCTTGATCCGTCATGTGGAAAGATTTAGCAAGTTCAGCCAAAGTGCCGACTACTTTTGTTTGCTTGGCATCTAAAATTGTCGCATAGGCCTTTGTTTCTTTTTCAAACCAAGCTCTCCAATAGGCGTCATATTCGTTTTGATGATCGAAATTGGAACCAGCTTCCTGCCATTGTTCATATAAACTCATGTTTAATTTCCTTTCTATCGGGCATGAGGCACAGATTACAAGTGCCTTACCATCACTTAAATTTACCGAGACATTATATCACACTATTTGACGATTCAGTAAGAAAAATTGTTATATTATTCAGGAGGCACTATGGACCAGCAAACACTTTATGTTTCAGATTTAGATGGCACCTTGCTAAATCGCCAGCACCAGCTCTCTTCAGAGACGATCGTTATTTTAAAGGCCCTTGTTGAAGAAGGATTAGATTTTGTTGTGGCCACTGCGAGAAATTACGCCTCTGCCAAACAGTTGCTGGAGCCTCTAAACTATAAAAACCCATTAATATTAGCTAATGGGGCGCTGATTGTCGATGAATCGGGCAACACACTTTGGGCCTCGGTGTTAGATAGGGCACTGGCAGTGCTAATTGATACCCACCTAGAGGCGTGGCGTGGCCATGCCGTATGGTCGAGTCTCACTGGTGGAAATCACCTAGAGTTGCCACAGAACCCTTCGCATCAGGTTTTAAAGTTCGAAGCGCATCGCAGAGATCAAGGCTTTGTAAATTTCAGTCACACTGACGATCCAACAAGTTTGTTTATGCAAGAGCTTTTTACGGTCACTTATATGGTCGATCTCAGTCAGGCAAACGCCATTGAAAAGCGCTTGCAAGAGGCGGGTATTGCTTCGGCGTTAGCGGTGCACATTATGCCTTATCCGGGACTAGAAGGGGTTTATACACTCACTATTCAAGCGGGAGGCACCAACAAGGGAGCTGCACTCAAGCACCTTTTAAAATTAAGGGGCATTGATGCATCAGCCCAGCGAATTGTGGCTTTTGGGGATCATTTAAATGACTGCGAACTCCTGCAAGCGGCAGACGAGGGCTATGCAGTTTTAGAAGCCCACGAGAAACTCAAAAGTCTGGCAACTGGGATTATCGGTTCCCACGACGATAGTGCGGTGGCGAGGTGGCTGGCCAAAGATCATCAAAAGAAAGTGCGTATTGACGAACGAGATATTATGTTTGCGCGCATGCGTTACGAATCCGGTAGTGATGCCCACAAGGATTATTATAAAAGAAATCCAGATAAGCTTGAGGGCGATGAACAACTCAAGAAGATGCCACACATTTTTGGGCCCCAAACGGCGACTTTTCATCCCCAGCTATCGCCCTTTGGGGATGCGGGGTTCGAGGTTATCGGTGCCCTTAAGCAGGCGGCGGAGCAATTGGCAGGACCATTGTGTGAACCTATGCAAATAGACGATGTGGCGATGGCAAAACAAATTTGCGATTTCGCAAGACAGCTAGGTTGCGATGATGTGGCTCTAGTTTGTGTAGATGCAGAGGATTTATATAGTCATAAGGGCAGAGAGCATTATGGACGGACAATTGACCATGAACTAAAAAACGGCATAGTTCTGGTTAAGGCTATGGATACTGTCGCCATTAATCGAGCGCCACAATTAGAGGCATGCTTTACAGTGGTCAAGGCATACTTAGATTTGGCAACGATTGGCCTGTGGCTTGCAAAATACATTGAAAAGCTAGGGTATAGGGCTACTGCACACATCGACGGACACTACGAAGCGTTTTTGCCGGCCCTTGCAGAAAAATCGGGTCTTGGTGAAATTGGCCGTGCAAATCTACTGATTCACCCAAAATTTGGCATGTCCTTGAGGTTGGCGATGGTCACAACGGATTTACCGCTGTGGATGCCAGAGGAGGTACCAAATCGCAAGTCGTTAAAGGCATTTTGCACCTTTTGCAAGCGCTGTGCGACCACTTGTCCCGGCAAGGCCATCGATTCGGGCGATATGGCGTATAATGCCAATGTACGGGTTGCAACATGGCCCTTTGTACAAGAGTCGTGCTATGCGGTTTGGAGAAGATTGGGCACCGATTGCGGCGTTTGTCTATCGAGTTGTCCATGGACACAAGGTTTAACGGATTCCGAGCGGGCATTAATGGAGACTGAGGGACCTGAGGCGGCGTTCTTGGCGTACAACCTCAGACAGCCCCTCAGGCAATACACAAGAGAACCTCTGCCTTGGTTAAACTATCCTGTACCTCCAAGAGGAGAATAAGAGAAAACGTTTTCTATTTTATGTGATTACTAGCGGTTATTTTGTCTTCGTGATATAATGTTGCAGGTACGATTTGCGTCCCGCAGGACAGAATGAGCCCCGCTATGCGGGTTATTAATGTTTTTAAATATTAGGAGGTTGTCATGGAGCTAAAAGGTAAAGTGCTCGTTGCACAAGGCGGCGGTCCAACTGCTGTTATCAATCAGTCTTTTGTAGGTGTGGTACTCGAAGCACGCAAATATGCGGAAGTTTCAAAAGTGTATGGTGCAATTAACGGCGTTGAAGGCATCGTCAACGAAGAATTTATCGATCTTTCTCAAGAAACTGAATACAATCTGGAGCGCGTTGCGGCAACACCTTCATCTGGCTTGCTCTCGACACGCGTTAAACCGACAAAAGAATTTTGCCTCAAGTGCTTTGAAGTGATGAAAGCCCACGACATTCGCTATTTCTTCTACATCGGTGGCAACGATTCTTCCGACACAGTGAGAATTATCAGCGAAGAAGCAAAGGCACAAGGCTACGATTTTAAAGCGGTTCACGTTCCAAAAACTATAGACAACGACTTAGTACACAACGATCACACGCCTGGCTTTGGCAGTGCAGCAAGATTTGTCGCCCAGGCATTTATGGGTGCGAATCTCGATAACAGAGCACTCCCCGGCGTATACGTCGGCGTGATTATGGGTCGTCATGCAGGTTTCTTAACAGGTGCTGCTGCAATGGCCCGCGTATTCCCAGACGACGGTCCACACCTCATCTATTTTCCTGAGCGCGTCTTTAATGTTGATAGTTTCCTTGCCGATGTCAAGGCGACATACGAAAAATATGGTCGTTGCGTTATCGCCGTTTCAGAGGGTATCCAAGATGCTGAAGGCAACGCCATCATCACAAAACTTTCTAAGACAATCGAGAAAGATGCTCACGGCAACGTTCAATTATCTGGTACAGGCGCACTAGGCGACTTACTCGTCAACGAAATTAAAGAAAAATTGGGCATCGGTCGTGTTCGCTCAGATACATTCGGCTATTTACAGCGTTCATTTATGGGCGTGGTATCGGATTCAGACCAAAGAGAAGCTCGTGAGTCAGCTGAAAGAGCAGTACAATTTGCCATTGTCGAGAAAAAAGAAGGCTCTGTTACGATTCAACGTGTAGGCAACTACGCTGTCGACTATGTACTCAGACCTGTTCAAGATATTGCAGCTAAAACAAAGCACATGCCAGACGCATTTATCAACGAAGCGGGCAACGATGTTACGCCAGCCTTCATTGAATATTGCCGTCCGCTATTGGGTTCGGATTTGCCGCAACCAGCGCGTGTACGTGGCGTAAAGGTAGCTAAAGTTCTTAATAAGTAAAAAAAAGTGTAGCGCCCCGCAGATTCCTGTGGGGCGCTTTTGCGCATGGGGTAAGAGTGTGATACAATGCTCATAGCATTATATGAGGAGGCACCTGTGAAAAAAGATCAGCAAAATAGGCCGAAGGGCCCAAAGAAGGCCGCACCAGGCCCAAAGAAGGCCGCACCAGGCCCAAAGAAGG
>CALFXQ010000209.1 GCA_937958285.1 uncultured Fusibacter sp.
TCAGCATCAACTCAATTATGAAAGAGATTTAACGCTATTTGGCGACAACACAGAAACAACTAAATACTTTTCTGCTGCACTTAAAACTTCGCCAATCGTCCTTATGACCTACGTGGGTTTACCAGATGGTCAGTTTTATGGTGCGCGTAGACTAGCCGATGGTAGTATAGAGGTGGTTAAGAATAATGCTTCTACAGAGGGCAACTCGCATTACTTTGCAATCAATGCACTGGGCGAACCTACAAAAGAGACAAATATTTATCCTAACTTCGATCCCCGAAAGCGTCCATGGTATATAAAGGCCACGGAAACAGGCAAGCTTTCCTTTACAGATATGTATAGTCATTTTGTTCTAAAAGAGCCAACCATTACCGCTAGCCTACCAGTTTACGATAATAATGGAACGCTTAAGGCTGTGTTTGCCGTCGATTTTCTAACAACATGGCTCACAGATACTTTAAAGACTTTGCCAATCGGCGAAAATGGGCACGTTATTATTGTGGACAGCAAGAACCAATTGGTCTCATCGACAACAGGAGAACCGCTCTTTGAACTTATCGACAATACTTCCTATAACCTACCAGTAGAAAAAAGTAAGCACCCTGTAACAAAAGGCATCTCTGCGTTTTTTGCTAAGGCCCAAGACAAACGCGTGCAACTCTCCATTGAGGGGAACCGTTATTACATTGCACAAAGCTTGTATGAGAACTTTGGTTTTAACTGGCGCATATATACGGCAATTTCAACAAAAGACTACCTAAGCGGCATGTATCAAGCTTTATTTCAAACGGCGCTATTACTCGGTGTGATGGCTTTAGTTTCTATTGCAATTACCTTTAAGATCTCTTCAATCATTGTTCAGCCAATAAATCAGTTGGATCAATCGGCTCAAGCGCTTCTTACCGGTAACTTTATGCCCATAAAAAACGAAAATCGCATCGACGAAATTGGATCACTCACCACAAACTTCAATACGATGGGACTAAGATTAATCGACCAGGTAGGGCAGCTTGAAGAACAAGTTCGCGCTCGCACACTTGAACTCGAGCACAAAAACGATCTACTTCAAAGTTTAGCTGAGACAGATGCCCTCACAGGTATTGCAAATCGTAGACGCTTTATGGAGTTTTCTAACCAAGCCTTAGATTTAGCCGTACGTCATAAAGCACCCCTAGCATTTATTATGATGGATATCGATCACTTTAAAGCCTATAATGACACCTATGGTCATATTGCGGGCGACCATGTAATAGAGGCCATCGCACAAGTGCTTAAACACCATATCAAACGAAAAGTCGACATCATCTCACGCTATGGTGGGGAAGAATTTGCAGCAGTGCTCCAAGATGTGGACTATGAACACGCCAAGGTTCTCTGCGAGGCAATACGCAGTGCAGTAGAGTCTCTAGGCATAGAACATTCAGCATCGGTATACCCCACAATTACAATCAGCATAGGCCTCTACTATGGCACCATTTATGCACATCAAAAGATTGAAGACCTTATCGATTATGCCGACCAAGCCCTCTACATGGCAAAAGACAATGGCCGTAATCGCGTAGAATGCCTACCAGGAAACCTCAGCCCTCAATAACACCTCTACTTCTACCTTTGCCTTCGCATTTGCCTTCGCATTTTACTTTTGCAATTGCCTTCTACTATGCTTTGCATTTGTCTCCGTTTTTGTTTTTCCTTCAGTTTTAGAGCTGTAAAACCAATGAGAACAAACAAAGCTCAATTGACTCGTTATTTGAAGCGTTCCGCAGGTTTGCATTTAATACTACAAACCGAGAAATCACGCGAAAAATAATGTGGTCAATGGGGCTTTAGTCTTTTTTTGTTAAATGCATGAAGATGCCCTTGATGAAAACAGCTCTATTGTGATAGAATATTCGAAATGTATCAGAAATAGGGATATTATCGTTTTGTAAATCAATAGCAAATGATGGAGTATGTTCATGACAAAAGGGCAAATTGAATCGAAAATAAGCGAAGCAATTAGTAAGTTTGAGATTGAACAAATGGGGAGAGGTCCAGAAAAGATAAGAACGATTATCCTTCAAGACTTAATCATTGTTAGATTGAAAGGTTTTCTGAGCACTTCTGAAAAGAGCTTAGCTCAAAATAAAGAAGGCGTTTTACTAATTAAACAGGTAAGAACTGCTTTGTTTGAAAATGCACGCCTAGGGTTGGAAGATGCTATTAAATCAGTAATTGACGTAAATATTATTAGCACTTATTCCGATGTCAGTACAAAAACTGGTGAAAAAATCATTGCTGTTGTCGTTGATCAAGATATTGAAGAGCAGATAATCAATCAATAAACTGTGGTAGACAAATCGAAGGGTTCAAACCAGTCGTTAGTAAGCCAATAACATCCGTTCATATGGACGTCTTGTTATTGGTTTTTTTGTTTAAAAAAAATTCGAAAGTAGGAGACACGATGAAACAAGAAGAATATATTGAAAAAGAAAGATTCAAGCGTCCCAATAGATGGGTTTATGTACTGCTTGGCATGATTATTATGATGTGTCTTGGCACAGTTTACTCGTATAGTGTATTTAGGCTTTCAATCGAAAAAATATTCGATGTAGGCACCACACAAAGTGGCATGCCGTATATGATTGCACTGGCATTTTATGCATGCTTTATGTTTATAACAGGAAGGTATTTAGATAGATTCAAACCTCGGAATGTCATATTGATAGGTGGATTATTAGTTTCACTTGGTTGGCTTTTATCGTCGATGACTACGAATATTCTTGTTTTGACCCTCACATATGGCGTGATTAGCGGTGCAGGAGTAGGTATTGTATATGGCGTTCCAATGACCGTAGTTGCGAGGTGGTTTCCTGAAAAAAAAGGCTTGGCTGTTGGCATGGTGCTAGTCGGATTTGGATTATCACCATTAATAACAGCTCCTCTTGCGCGAACCTTTGTGGAGCAATATGGACTTTTAACCACATTTCAAATATTAGGTTTGTCTTTTGGATTCATAATAGCATTGCTCTCACTGCCTTTTAAATATCCAACCGAGATGGAAATATCGCGTTTAAAGTCCAATAAACAGGTAGCGAAATCCAGTGTCGAAATCAATACGATTAGCATGATTAGATCAAAGAGCTTTAGCGCTTTATATATCAACTTTATTATCGGGACGACTATAGGACTGATGCTCATAGGACTGACTAGCAGTGTGGGCACTGAGTTAATCGGTTTATCACCTAAGATCGTCGCATTTCTAATGACTGTATTTGCTGCTTTTAATGGCGTTGGAAGGCCAGTTTTTGGGTGGCTAACCGATAAGTTAACTTCAAAGTATGCCATGTACCTATCTTACGGCCTAATTACTTTTGCTGCAATTTTGATGCTATTTGCAAATAGAGAATCGTTGTTATTGTATGCAATCTCATTTTCGATATTTTGGTTTAATTTGGGCGGTTGGCTGGCGATTGCACCTACTACAACTTTTGCGCTTTACGGCACAAAGCATTATAGTCAAAACTATGGCGTTGTTTTTACCGCATATGGTATTGGTGCAATCACAGGAGTTGTAACATCTGGTATCTTAATAGATCTC
>CALFXQ010000210.1 GCA_937958285.1 uncultured Fusibacter sp.
ATCGAATGCCACATCGATTTTATGGGTACCGCGCACGTATACCAAATTCCCGATTTACCACCCCGCAGTCGCGTTCGAGGCACTGTGTACAGTGATCGCTTGGTTTTGAAAGGGGACGAACCTCAGGGCTTAAAGACCCTTTACCCCATAGATGTCACCCCAGAACCCCTGAGGTTATCGCTAATGGGTGCCGCGCTCACCCTGCGTGCACGAGATACAAGAACTGGCCTCTGGGTCTCTCAAGGCGTATTTCCCCTAGCACCACAACAAAAAGACCACAAAGCGCTCATTAGTCCGCTCAGAAGGGACTTTGAGGCGCAAATGGACAAAGGCATGGCTCTATTACAAACATCTGAGTCGCACCCAGATACACGGCAAAACCCTTTGAACATCTACGAGAACTGCGATACACTCAAGGTAATCGCCAATTGTCACCCAGCGGGCATCCCAGTGGAGATACACCTAGACAAAGTGACAGGACAGTTCATCAGCTATGGTCTAGAGTGCGCGCCGCTTCTCACCGCTGGCCCCGCACCACAGCTGTGGCGTGCACCCATCGACAATGATATGTACATTAAGCGTCAATGGCTCGACACCTATTATCTGCCACAAGCCAGACACTACTGTGAATCGGTTACCTGGACCCAAGCACATAACCAGCACCCCATGCTCACAGTAACCGTCGAAGGCATACTCGGTGCGCCTAATCAAGCCTGGCACTTTGCAACCACAACCACCTACCAGATACACGCCACCGGGCATATCCACTGCGATTTCAAGTTTAAATTATGCGACCCCCATCGCCAACTCAGAACCCAACTGCCGCGCATAGGCACGTCGTTTAAGTACCTGCAGACGCCAACACAAGTGGGCTATGAAGGCCTCGGACCGCACGAAAACTACCCCGATAGTCAAGAATCCGCATACCTCAACTGGCATGAAATCCACCCTGAAGCGCTGTTTACAAACTACCCTTTCCCACAGGAAAATGGAGCCCGAGGTGGCCTGCGCATGCTCAGCATAGAAGATCAACACAGCACAGCCCCGCAGCGCCTGCTCGTTTATTGGCCAAAAGAAGGCCGCTTCTCCTTTAGGCCATACTCAGATGCAGCCATCGAAGCAGCAACCCACCAACACCAATTATCACAAGGATACTATTATCTCAACCTAGACTACAAGGTAAATGGACTGGGCAGCAACAGTTGTGGGCCCGAACCTTCAGTGGCGCACCAATTAAAACCAGGCGATTTCCACTTTGCTTACACCTTATGGGTAGAACCCCTTGCCTAATTGCTTTATGGAGAATATTTATGAAGATATTGGCCACGGTCGACTTAACGCAAGTGCCCTTTAGCTATCACCAATCATTCCTCGTCATGAGTGTCGAGCATAAGCGACTCTTGTTAAGAGACGTCCGAGGAGGCGACTTAGATCCCGGAAAGCTCTTTGAACTCCAGCTACCAGAATCAAATGACTATCAGATTACAGCGAGCGAATCCCTATTGACCATTTCGCGGGCCAACATGCCCTTGCTAGAGGTGGTCTTCGAGGACAGTCAGACCATTCGCATGCGCTGCCGAGGTTATTTATCTGAACCTGAGGTGCCGCTGCGACTCGAGGCGCTGGCGAAGCCATACAATACCATGATTCAACAAGATTTGAACACATGGGCGTTTACAAGTTACTACAAAGAGGTCAAATTGCGATTTCAGCGGCTCAGTGCCACAGCCCAAGGGGCACAGCCATCTGTGACGGCCAAGTGGCAAGACACGAGGCACGAACCCATTGCCGTGCACCTGTTGCCGGGTGATGAGTGGATGGTTCAGAGTTACACCGTGAGTGCGCCAAAACGTGCGCATTCAAGCCTTAACTTCGACAAGCTTGCAAGGCTAAACCAAAGCGCCTTTGAGGCTTGGTGGCACGGACTGTGCCCAAAGCAGCTGGAGGAGCCCGCACCTGCTGAATCCACACAGCCCCCTTCAATGCCCGGCGCTTCAATGCCCGGCGCTTTTATGCCCGGCGCTTCAATGCCCGGCGCTTTTATGCCCGGCGCTTCAATGCATGGCGCTTCACGCCGTGCAGCACACGCGCTTTGGCAAAACTTCGTGCCCAAATCAGGGCTGCTCAAGTACCCCGCACTGTACATGACCAAAAATTGGATGACCAATATTTGGAGCTGGGACAACTGCTTCAGTGCACTGGGCCTCATCGGCCACGCACCAGAGCGGGCCATTGAGCAACTTTTGATGTTCAAGGACTTGCAGAGTCCAGAAGGCGCCTTGCCCGATTTTGCCAACGACAGATATGCCTCTTTCAGCAGCCTCAAACCACCGATCACGGGCTTCACCCTGAGCCAGCTAGAAGCGATAAGCCCTAAACTCAAAGGCATGAACAAGAGGGCTAAACGCCAGCTATATCAGATGGTGGAGGGGCAAACGCGGTTTTGGCTCACTTGCCAGCAGACGCCCCTTGGGCTTCCCTACTACAGTCACGGCAACGATTCAGGCTGGGACAATGGCACCTTCTACTCGGAAGGCGTGCCCATCATCGCACCGGATTTAGCCACGTTTTTAATTCTTCAGATAGATTATCTCATCGCCCATGCAGAGGATGCCTCTACTGCAAATCCACAAGGACACATCGCCTATTGGCAGCACGAGCAAAGCCGTCTTCTATCTCTGCTCTTTAGCCTGCTGTGGGATGGCCGCCAGTTTGGAGCAATAAAGTGGCCTGAAGGGTGGCGCATCGCCCCACCCACAAAACCCCAGACCCTACAAGCGCTCATGCCCCTCTTACTCGGCGAAAGGCTACCATGCTCGGTCAGAGAAATACTCCTAGCGGACCTTAAAACATTCGAAGGCCCCTTTGGCTTTGCCACAGAAGCCCTCGACAGTCCGCATTACAAGTACAATGGCTATTGGCGAGGTCCCATTTGGGCCCCTTCAACTTACCTCTTGGTGGCAGCCCTCGAAGCTTGCGGCCAATCCCAATGGGCTAAAAGCGTGGCCCACAAATACTTGCATTTAGTGGCAAAGAGTGGCCTGAGCGAAAATTTTGATCCCCTTACGGGCGAAGGACTCGTAGACACAGGATTTGCATGGACTGCCGCCGTGTATGTAAACTTCTTAAACCAATATGGCACGTGCACGCACTGGGATACGGATTAAATTTATGGTATACTTTAAGCGGTTAAATACACCTAAGGAGACAATATGGTCACCATCAAGGATATTGCAAAGAAAGCAGGCGTTTCGCCCGCCACGGTTTCTAGAGTCTTAAACGGCGACAAAACCATAAGCGTACGCGAAAACACCCGTCTAAAAATCTACGAAGCCGCTGAAGAACTCGACTATATTCCATTAATTCAAAAATACTCACACCGACTATCTCAGGAATTAAACGAAAACGGCACCTCAATCGAGCGTTTTTCTCGTTGGCCAGGAGCCACTTTACCCCCGGGTACGCCAGTACTCCAAGTTCTCATCATCTGCAGTTTTACGAGCCAACTAGAGGTAGAAGACCCGTACTACTTGGCCATTCGCTATGGCATCGACGAATCCTGTAAAAAAGAGGGTCTCTCCGTGCGCCGCTGTTACAGCGACGAAGACATTTCAGCGATTGCCGCCACTGAATTTGTAGGGGCGATTGCCGTTGGAAATTTTTCGTCGGACCAAGTCGCTGCAATGGCTCAGCAATTCGATACCCTTGTCTTTTTAGATAGCAGCCCCGATTCCGAGCGCTTTGATTCTGTAACTGTAGACCTTGTAAGTGGTATGAACCGATTGCTCGATTACTTACAAGAAAAGGGTCTAACCCGCATCGCCTTTATCGGAGGCCGAGAGCACCCCGAGCCCCACCTGCCCCTTAAAGATATCCGCGAAGTAACCTTCGAACAGCGACAACGGGCATGTGGTGCCTTTAACCCTGAATGGGTTTGGATTGGCGCATTTACCACCGACTCAGGATACGATCTGGTGCACGGGCATTGGCCTCAGTTGGTAGCCTCTGGCCTCCCGCTGCCCCAATGTGTTATTGTGGCCAACGACTCTATCGCCGTAGGTGCCCTGCGCGGCTTCTATGAACTGGGCGTGCGCCTGCCCAAGGATCTGGCCCTGGTGAGCTTCAACGATATTCCCCAGGCTAAATTTACTACCCCTGCTTTAACCACTCTGAAAATCCACTCGGAGCAAATGGGCGCTACTGCAGTTCAAACCCTGCTAGACCGCATTTACACCGGGCGGAGTGTACCCTACCGGGTTACCTTTGGCACAACTTTAATGCAGAGAGATTCGGGATAAATTTAAAAAAAGGAAGCCATAAGAATGGGTTACACATGTGACCCCATCATTATGACTTCCCTTTTTTTATATGTGCAAGTACTTAAAAAGCACTACCTTTTAATGATCACTACAGCCATTAAATTGGAATGCTCCACTTTTTCTATAAGAGCCGTGTAAGAATCGCCTAAATAGGTATAATCGAGAGTTGTAGACTGCTCTTTTGCAAGCGCTTCGACTAACTCTGGAATTGTAAGCACATTTCCCACTAAAATTTCTGTTGTGTGGGCAATGGCAATACCCTTTGTTGTGGCAATTGTAAATTGTACTGCATCTGAGGCAGCGGCCTCTTGCTGGATGTTTTGAATGACCTCATTGGACGCTATAACGGGCGTTATCAATGGATTTAGCTTAATGTCTGCAGCAGAAACGCCTATGAGTTGCTGCATCGCCTCATCTTTAAACAAGGGGACGGTTAAAGTGACAATCCAATCAAATGTAGTCGGGTCTTGATAGGGGTCTGAAAGTTCTGGTTGAGTCTGAACCAAGGCTTGATGGTACCAAGGTCGGCTTGTTGGGTCGTAATCTGGCGGCAGTTCAACTTCTGGTGATATGATCATCTCTTTTGTAGTTAGCCCTAAATAGCTGTACAACACATATGGATGGCTGTTATTGTAGGCTTGCTGCTTTAAAATCACAGCTTGTTTGCCCGCTTGGTTTACGGCGCCCCCATCAGAAGCAGTATTTTTAAGATCCATTGCAAGGGCTTGCGCGCTTTCTATTATTTGACTTATGTCTGTACTGAGTTGCGTCGCCATCTCAGAAAGCGCAGGTGCAACCTCTTCAATGCGCTTAGATGCTTGTTGCTGTTCTATTAACGGTCTACCGACAAAAATCCACAGCAGCCCAATTGCCGTTAAAAATACCGCAATCAGCAGCAATTTTGTTGCTAAAGCATCGCGCTTCTTCAACTGTTTAGCACATGCTTCACAAATCATATCTTTCGAATTCGGATTGAAATCACTCTGCTTAAACCCTTCGCCACATTTTGCGCACTTGTCTTGTTCCATTTCAAAATTGTATGAATATGCAATGCAATAGTCATACGCCCCTTTCTTTCTTAGCTTTACAGATGCAACTGTATACCTTTGACATTATAGCACATCTCTAGTATATCTGCACCCCACAATGGGTACAAAAGGTACTTTTAGCGATGTGAGCGGTGCTATGCCTCACAGCAAAAACCAGGTCTTCCACTAACTTTCTGGCGACCTGGTTCTTTTTGGATCTCTATTGTGGCGACTCTTCAAACAACACATTTTCTGAGTCCCCAAGAATAAGCGACGTATTCTCTATATTCTCTGTATTCTCTGTATTCTCTATATTCTCTGTAGGCTCTTGGATCTCTGGTAGCGCTTGTACATCTTTGAGCCTTCGCGCTATGACTCGGGTGCGCTGCTGGGCTTGGTCGATGACGTTTGTCGCTTCTTCTAGCTTTTTTCGCGTGCGTGTCAGCACATCGCCAAATTTGCCAAACTCGGTTTTTATTGCGCCAAGCAATTGCCATACCTCGCTTGACCTTCTCTCTATGGCCAAGGTTCTAAAGCCCATTTGCAAGCTGCTGAGGAAGGCCACTAAATTC
>CALFXQ010000211.1 GCA_937958285.1 uncultured Fusibacter sp.
CCTAAGAACCGGAAAGCGCCTCAGTAAAAAGGTATCAGAGATCGTCATCGTCTATAAGCAACCCCAAGGCCTTGATGCTAGCCAAAGTGCTGAGGTTACCCAAAGTCCAGCCAATACACTGACCATTCAAATCCACCCCGACGAAGGCATGAAGCTTCGGTTTAACATGAAAAAACCAGGCACAGTAAAGGAACTTATAACGCGCGAGATGACCTTCTGCCAAAGCTGTCTGATTGACTATACCTCCGTTGAAGCCTACGAAACGCTTATCAACGAAGTGGTGCTTGGCAAACACGATTTATACACCCGCTGGGACGAAGTAAAATGCGAGTGGACATTTGTGGAACAGCTGCTGTCTTCTTGCAGCGACTTAAAGGCCATGTTGCAGTTTTATCCTGCAGGCTCTCGTGGCCCAGAGGCCGCCGATGCGCTCTTAGAAAGAGACGGCCGACACTGGCTCTCCCTATAACTCACGAGCAAACTTACAAAAAAGCAACCCCTAACTCATGTATAAGGAGCTATCACTTGAAAATTTACGACATAACTCAAACCATAGATGTTGCCATGACCGTCTACAAAGACAAACCAGAAAAGCGACCAGATATTAAGATTATGCGCACGCACGACCAAGGTGGTGTGATGGAATCTACCATCTCACTGGATGTACATACGGGAACTCATCTCGATGCGCCCTTGCACATGCTAGCCGAAGGTCAAACCATCGACGCCATGCCCCTAGAGCCTTTAATTACCCCTTGTAAAGTACTCGACCTCACCCATGTTGTCGATGGCATAACCGCCGACCACCTAAAGGCCCATTCAATAGAAAAAGGCGATGTTCTGCTATTTAAAACCCGCAACTCCTTTGAGAATTTCTTTAATCCCGACTTTATCTACCTCACCCTCGACGGCGCAACTTGGCTTTCCCAGCTAGAAATTAAAGGCGTCGGTACCGACGCCCTTGGCATTGAACGCTCACAGCCTGGCCACCCCACACACCGCGCCTTGTTCGGCGCCTCCATCTACGTGCTCGAAGGCCTTTCACTGGCCCACATCGAGCCCGGCGACTACGAGCTTATCGCCCTTCCCCTAAAACTAAAAGGCCTCGAGGCATCCCCCGTACGAGCCGTTCTAAGAAGATAGAGTTCGCCTGGGTGACAGGCACCCACAAAAAGACGACCACTGCGCCTAATTTCGGCAGTCGGTCGTCTTTATCGTTGTACCTATCTTTGCGAGGATGACTCGTATAGAGCCATTCTCAGCGCTTGCGCACGTTGTGGTTTCTTGTTTCTCCAATGCTCCTGTTGGCGCTCTAGCGTTTTCTCTTTTCTTTTTACTTTGTTGGCAAGGATCTTTTGTTCCTTTTGAAGCTTTTGCCAGTTTTCGTAGTGGCTTGCATTAAGTGCACCCGTTTTTAGCGCCTTTTGCACCGCACACCCCGTGGTCTTTCTGTGGTCGCAGTTGCTAAATTGGCAACTGGCCATTAGCGCCTCAACATCGCCAAACACCTGTTGAATGCCCTGTTCCGACTCCCAAAGGCTAAAAGATCGCATGCCCGGCGTATCCACCAACACCGCGCCGTTGTCTAGGCGCACCAGCTCTCTATGTGTGGTGGTATGTCTGCCTTTGCTGTCGTCGCTGCGAATATCTTGGGTGCCCATCAGCGCTTTGCCCAGCAGTGTATTGATTAGCGTAGATTTGCCTACCCCCGACGATCCGAGCAGCACGATTGTCTTGCCCGGACGCAGATAGGGGTTGAGGGCTTCAAGTCCTGTGCCATTAAGTGCACTGACTGCTACAATGTCTACGCCTATTGCCACATCGCGCACTTGACCGACCTTCTTTTGAAGTAATACTTGATCTTCACACAGGTCTGCTTTTGTTAGCACCACTACTGGCTGAGCGCCACTTTCCCAGGCGGCAATAAGGTAGCGCTCAAGTCTTTTTAGATTGAAATCGTGGTTGAGGGACTGCACCAAGAACACCGTGTCGATATTAGTAGCCAGAATTTGCTCTTTAACCTTGCTCCCTGCGGCGCTTCTAGAAAACTTAGCTGTTCGCGGCAG
This sequence comes from uncultured Fusibacter sp., assembly GCA_937958285.1. Taxonomy (GTDB): domain Bacteria; phylum Bacillota; class Clostridia; order Peptostreptococcales; family Acidaminobacteraceae; genus QQWI01. Next base: position 2,067 of record CALFXQ010000211.1, read on the forward strand.
CATTTCGCAAAAGTGCACCTGATTGGCCGTGTAAGAATCTTGCCTGACCGCCAGCCAATCGCCCACCGCAAGTGTTTCTGGCAGATTTGTTTGTGTGCCTATTATCTCCGCAGGTCTTTGAAGCCAAGCCTCCCCCGCTTCAGTGACGACCAACAGCCGCTCACCGTGGTCGAGTACCACCCGTGCAGGGGTCCGACTTTCGCTTTCCTTAAGCATGTAATCTTTAGCTTGTTCTTTAGCCTGCTCTTTAGACTGTTCTTCAGTCTGTTGCCAAGCCTGATCTCTTGCCTGTGTCCATCCGTATGTTTCGATATTTGGAAATTTTGTATTCAATGTATGTTCCTCTTTCGGTTTAAGTAGTTTTATGTGGTTTTTTGCACTAAAAAACCACAGTTGGGCATTAACTTCCTGCCAA
>CALFXQ010000212.1 GCA_937958285.1 uncultured Fusibacter sp.
GTAATCTGAAAGCGCGCTTCTTGGGTTCCTTGTGTATCATTGGGATTTAGATTAACAGCAAGTATATTTTTTTTGTTAACGTCAATGTGGAGCGACAGATTTTCGTGATTTAAGGTGTTTTGAGTCAGTGATTTGAGTGGGTTAAGGCTATCGATGGGGAGAAGCGTGGATTTTTCTATTAATTGTAGCCAGGGTAGCATGTTGGCGGGGATTGTTCTGGCGCTGGTGGGAGCGTTGGTGTTAATTGGTGTAGGAGTAGGAGCAGGTGTAGTCTCTTGTTCATTGGTGTTTATGGATTTTTCTAAATTGAAATCGGCAAAAGTGAAGGTGTTGGCGCTTAGAATGAAACTGGGTATAAGTATGGCTATGGTGATTATGATTAAGAGTACGCGTAATCTGTATAGTTTGTTTTTTTGTAGGGGTTTAATGAGCATTATTATTGTTTGTCCTTATTTAGAGTCAGAAAGAGAGCGGGTCACACACCAAGTCTCATAGTAACATAAGAGACCGGTTATGAAAACGGGTCTCTTACAATACTGTCTCTAAAAGAGAACCGTTCATTGAACGGTTCTCTTTTAGAGACAAGAAGCGAGGGTAGAGCGAGGGCGTGGAGTCGCCTACAGAGAACAGAAAGAGAAGAGGTCAGTGACCGGTTTTCTTATAGATACAAAAAGAAAACCGTTCACTGACCTCTTCTCTTTCTGTTGCTAAAATGCTAAAATCTAGAAGTATATTTAAGAATATAACTCAAGGCGTGCGTAAGCGAGGCGTGATTATGCAAAAGACAAAAGGTGGCGTTGAGAAGGGACTCTTTTTCAATGAGCGGTTAACAGCGGTCATGCGCATTTTTTTGGATTGCCCATTAACCCTTGTTGAGGCCCCTATGGGCTATGGAAAGACAACTTTTGTAAGAGAGTGCTTGGCGCAATTGGGCGGCGAAGTCTTCTGGCTAAAGACCCACTCCAGCGATATACGGAGCTTCTGGAGTAGCTTTTGTCGTCAGCTATGTAACGTCGATCAAGAGGGGGCATCAAGTCTCGAAGCCCTGGGCTTCCCAACAGATAGTATGGAACAACAGGAAGCCCTTCGTTTGATTGAAGCGATGCACTTTAAGGCCAACTCAGTTCTAGTGGTGGACGACTACCATTTAGTTGCAAATTTAGAAACAAACCAATTCTTTGAACACCTGATTACTGAAGACATTAAAGATCTGAATATCGTTCTGATTGGACGACACAGCGGTATGCAATGCATAGAGGAGCTAAAGTTAAAAGGCTACCTTTTACATATAAAAAAAGAGGCATTCGAGCTTTCGGCCGCAGATATAAAAGCCTATTATCAGCTGTGCGGGCTGCGCATTACTAGCGCGAAAGCCAACGAGCTGTACACCCTCACTGAGGGATGGATCAGCGCCCTCTATCTCATGCTCCTCGATTACCGCGAAAACAACACGTTGGGTCACGCAAGAGATATCGATAAGCTCATTCAAAATGCCATATACAGGCATTTTACCGAAGAACTCAAGCACCTCATGCTCTCGGTCTGCCTGTTCAATGGATTCACAGTAAAGCAAGCTCAATTTATGAGTCAAAATCAGCTGGCCGAAATGCTGTTAAAAGAAGTCGCAGAAAAGAACGCCTTTGTCACTTACGATGCAATCGGCAAAAGTTTTCAAATTCACAGCATTTTTACCAATTTTCTACAAGAAGAACTAGAGAGCAAAGGCATGCAATTAGATATGTATCAAAGAGCAGCCCAGTGGTTCTTGGCTTGCGGCGACTTAAATGTAGCCTTCCAGTACTTTTATATGTGCCAGGATTTTGAACCCATATTCAGAGCGCTAGATAAACAGCTGAACTATAGCTATAACAAAGAGCTAATTGTGAAGATTTGCCAGGAATGCCCCGATTCTATTAAGGCCAAGTACCCATTTGCCCTGCTAGTGCTAGCCTTCGAACTCTACACATTCAACGAAATGGAGTTGTTTGGGGCCATTTGTGAGACCTTCACTAACCAAGTCCACGGGAACATAGCCACTCCCAGCCCGCCCGACTTGCCCAATCCGCCCAACTCGCCCGACTCGCTCAGCCCGCCGGACCCGGTCACCTCGCCCGACTTGCCCGACTTGCCCAACTCGCCGGACTCGCTCGAATGTCAATGGGAAAAGAGGCACTTGCTCGGCGAGTTCGAGCTGCTCATGAGCTTCACCCAATTCAACGACATTAGGAGCATGGCACCTCACTTTATAAAGGCTGCGGAACTGTTGCAAACGCCCTCAAGACTGTTGCCCCAAAATGGCATATGGACCTTTGGATCTCCTTCCATTTTGTATATGTTTTATAGGGAAAGCGGGAAACTCGACGATGCCCTTGAGGCGCTATTCGAAGTGTTGCCCTTGTATAGCCAGGCCACTGGTGGCAACGCTTACGCCGGCGAATACTGCATGAAGGCGGAGCAGTATTTGTATAGAGGAGATCTTGAAAACGCCCAAATCACTAGCCATCAAGCCCTTTACCGCGCAAAGTCCAAGAATCAATTGTCCAACACCCTGTGCGTGCGATTTACCATGGCGCGCATCGCCCTCATAAACGGCCAATTCCTAGAAGCTGCCGATCAATACAAAAAAATGCGCACCGAAATCGAGGCAGCTAAAGAATACCTCTTATTTCACACCCTCGAAATATGCGAGGGCTACGTGTACGCCCTCTTGAGTAAGCCAAATAAAATACCTGAATGGCTGTTGGCCCGGGACTATGTTAGCGACAAACTACTCTTCCCTAATTATGCGATGCTCAATATTGTCAGGGGTAGAGCACTGCTTGTAAGAGGTGACTTTCATAGGGTTATCGGGTGCATGGAAGAATTCATGGGAATAGCCTCAGTGTTTCCAAACCTACTCGGTCAAATATACACCTGCATTTATGTGGCAGGGGCTTACCACAAGTTGTTTAGGCAAAAGGACGCTCTCAATGCAGTTGTGCATGCCCTCGACCTCGGCATGCCAGACCAACTATACCTACCTTTTGTGGAGAACTGCGATTTCATAGAACCACTCCTGGCAGAAATCAGATCGTCCAGTATCCATCAAAGGCACATTGATGTGATTTTGGGGCAGTACAAATCCTATAAAAGCGCTCTTGTAGCCATCGAAAAGTCGCACTTTTCCGATCAAAGGCCAAAGCTCACAGACCGTGAAATGGAGATCAGTCTATTGGTCGCACAGGGCTTAAGCAATAAGGAGATTGCCGCGAAACTGTACATCACTGTGAATACCGTTAAAATGGCACTAAAAGGGATTTACAATAAATTGTCGATTAACAACCGATCCTTGATTAAATCCTGTTTGGAATCCAGTCAAACACACACTTCATAAAGCTGTGACCTCGCAAAACAGGTTAAAAACTACCCAGTGGGTAGTTCAAATCCATTTAAAACCACCCTATGCTAAGGAAGGGTGGTTTTTTGTGCCACCGTTGTCAATAAACCAGAAATTACTTTGGAGGTGCAATGAGTCGGATAAAAAAAGTCGTCGCGAGAGCGCATTACTGTTTAGAAATTCTCTTAGACAATGGCAGCAGTGTGACTCTATGCTTAGAAAACAGGCTTCAGACCATTCGATTTGCAGTGCTTTCGGACAAGGCGTTGTTTGAGAGCGTAGACACCGATGGGATTTATATACGTTGGGGAAAAAAGGTCGAAATATCGATAGATGAAGTCTTTCAACTGGCGCAAAAATAAGAAAAGGGATTGTGTAGATACAGAAAGAGACCTCTTCACATAACGGGT
>CALFXQ010000213.1 GCA_937958285.1 uncultured Fusibacter sp.
AACTCGCCAAAGAAAAGGCTGCAAAACTCGCCAAAGAAAAGGCTGCAAAACTCGCTTTGGAAAGAGCAGAGGCCGATAAAAAACGTCAGGAGGAGGCATTGGCATTGGCCTCAGCTAAAACATCTCAAGCACCGCAGTACCAAACTATAAAATTTAACGCAAAAGATGGTTTAATGGTCACTGCTGACTTATACCCACCACAAGACGGTAAGGTTAGCGATACGCTGATTATCGCCTTTCATAGATCCCAGTGGAGTAGAGGTGAATACAGTGTCATTGCGCCCTATTTAACAAAAAAACACTATGCTGTACTCGCAGTTGACCAGCGTAGTGGCGATAATATTAAAGGGATTACCAATGAAACCGCAGCGCTCGCCGCCTCGCAAAAGTTACCTCAAGAGTGGGCGGATGCACAGACCGATGTTGAGGCTGCGATCGATTATGCTACTGCCACACTAGGCTATAAAAAAATTGTCTTATGGGGTAGCTCATATTCCACATCTCTTGTTTTAGGTTCTGCCGTTAAGTACAAAGACATTGTTACCGGTGTTTTGTGTTTTTCACCAGACAATTACGTAACTGTAGGCAATCTCTCGTCATCTGCCAATGCGGCACTCATTAAGGTACCTACCTTTATTGCGGTGGCACCATTTGAAGCGACTTACGCAGAGCCCATATTCGAGGCCTTAAAAGCCAATAATGATAAAAACCAGTACGTGGTTATAGCAGAAGACAATCTACACGGTTCTAGCATGCTTTGGAGCGGTAACGATTTGCCTTTTAGCAAAGCATTATGGGAACAATTGATGGGTTTTATGGAGACTTTAAACATGCAAACTTCCAACTAGAAGTTGTCTGAAAGATAGGTTATAAGTTTCGTCGATTTACCGGATAGAGGTAAATATAGAAAATACTCGCAGTAATCTCTTGAAGCACTTTCTAAAGGGTATCGGTCTAACACGAATTTTATTGGATTCGTGCAGGTATAGCCAAGGACTGGATACCAAGTTTTTATAATATCTTCTGTAAACTCTTGAAGTGTTAAAGTTGTCAATGCCTCCAAACCGTGATTGCCTATATATTTAAAGGCCATATAGGTCGATGATTCAATCGACAGATGTTGATGATCTTGAGGCACTTCATATTTGTGTTCTAAAAAAAAGCCCTTTGAAAGACCCGTTATATATGTAACGGGTTTTTCTTGAGTCAAAGCTCGCACCGCAATTCCCCATGCTTCTTTTGGTTTTTTCTCAAAGTGCGTAGTACTGAAAGTTAAATAGTCTATTAAATTGGAATGCCATAAACTATGCACCTCTGTACGGGATAGTGATATGCTTTTACTCACAAGATCAAATTGTGGCAGTCTTACGCAAGTAGGCGGGAGCCATAGCCCTTTTTCTAGCCATACAATAGTCGAAAGTTCAAGTTTACTTGTAAAGTGAACCTCCGGACATTCTAATCTGTATTGGTGAGGGGTGATGCCAAAAGCTTGCTTAAATGCCCTAATGTAGGTTTGCTCGTATGAAAAACCAAAGCGTAGGGCAATATCGATAATTTTATCGTCAGTCTCCCTCAGTACCGACAAACTCACGGCAAGCTTTCTCTCCCTAATATATTGTGCCAAACTAAGCCCGCTCATCGCCTTAAACATCCGAGATAAATGGGCTTTAGAAATCGCTGACAATTCAGCGATTTGTTCTAAAGATAAGGGCTCTTCGATGTGCTGTTCGATATGAGTAATCACATCTTTAAGTTCGCGATACAAACGGCTTCGACTCATTTTTATTCCTTTACACGAAAATATGCGCTATAATCAATATGTTCTGAACTGCAATACCTATTTTAAGGAGAAAACTGTGAAACAGGCTATGATTAATGGAATAAAAGAACTTGTTGTCCTTGCAATACTTGTTGCCATCATGTTTGTGTTCGCCAAACCTTCGATCATTTACGGTGAATCCATGCTACCCACTTTAGAGCATCTCCAGGTTGTCGTGGCCGAGAGGTTCAGCCTGATGTCTAAGCCACTGCAAGTGGGTGAAATTGTAATTGTAAAAACGGATAAACCCTTATTTTTAGGGCTTAAAAAGAACTTTATTAAGCGCGTGATTGCAGTTTCAGGAGATAAGCTCTTTATCGGCGATTATCAAGTATACAGAAATGGGCAAATGCTCAAAGAAGACTATATTCTCGACGGTGTGACCCCTGGAGACTTTGAAGGTGTGATTCCAGAAAATCACGTCTATGTAATGGGGGACAATCGAAGAAACTCTGAAGATTCAAGAATTATAGGGCCTGTACCAACAGACCGCATTATTGGCAGAGTCTATTTTAGACTTTGGCCCTTCACACTATACTAAACTGAGAGATTGTCACAATTGGCTTAAAATAATTAGGCACTGGCCACTGATGTAACTGAACATCACATAGCTTTCTGGTAGTATTTTATTGCCCCGAATGCGGCGAAAGGCCAATACTGAGTCTGATGAACCAAATAGCAGAGCTCCCAACAGCAACATGCTGCTTGCGAGGTCTGTTTTTTGTTGGAAATTGAGCATGGCGAGCCAAATCATGCCACCGATTGCCAGCATGTATATGGGCATGCCAATGCGCAGCATGCGCTCAGGTCCAACGCCTTTAAAGAGAATCACACCATACCAAGCGATGACCATTACAAGCCCCCACATTACAATGGGTACACGATTTACATCGACTAGGGTATAAAAGTACACGCAATAGCCAATATGTGCCACTAAAAAGCTAATTAGCCCCAATAAGAAATGCTTGTCGGTTTTGCCAATGAGCAATATATCGCCGAGGGTGCTAAATAGCAGCGCAGCCCCCAAAAGTGGCTGCCATCCACCGATAAATAGCACAACACACAGGGTTGGCATTAGGAAGCCTTTAGATATTTTCTTTGCAAATAATGCCTGAGGTGTATATTCCGTTTGAAGATAGAGATTCACAGCGCTCACTGTGAAAAATACAATGAGTGCCCAACTTAGTGCAGTCATTTTTTTACCCCCGCTTAAAGCACGTGTTCACGTGATCGTCAATCACACCTACCGCTTGCAAGTAGGCGTAGATAATGGTAGATCCCACAAAGGTAAAGCCTCTTTTTTTAAGGTCTTTGCTCACCGCATCGGAGAGTGGGGACGTGGCGACTAAATCTGAAAGCTGTGTGTTGTGATTGACAATTTGCGTGTGATTGACAAAAGACCACAAGTAATGGCTAAAAGAGCCAAATGACGCTTGTACGGCCTTAAAGGCAAGGGCATTTTTTCTAACGGAAAAGACTTTAAGGCGATTTCTGATAATGCGAGCATCTGTTAATTTTTCAAGTAGCATCTGATCGGTATAGGATGCACACGCCTCTACATCAAAGCCATCAAACACCTCGCGATAACCTTCTCGTCGTTTTAATACAGTAATCCAAGACAGTCCTGCCTGAGCACCTTCTAGAATGAGCATTTCAAAGAGCTTAGAATCGTCGTAGACAGCAACGCCCCATTCATTGTCGTGATAGGCCATATACACTGGATCTTCGCCACACCATTCGCAGCGTGACAATTGGCTATTTGCAACTATATTTTCGTCCATAAAAATCCTCCTCACATAAGTTTAACAAATTTTTGTAAAACCGTGGAACTTTATTTGCAGGCATGCGTCTAAATCCTATCCACACAATAACAGAGGTCATCAATCACAGCGAAATGACTCAACTTACATGGAGGCTCATATGAAAAAATACGCAACGCTCTTAACCCTTGGTGTCACAATCGCAGCTGTTGTGATCGGCACACTATTTACTGGACCAATCTTGGCCAACACCCAACAAGATGGTGGCATTATCACATCCAACGGCAAAGCAAGTATAACCGTTTCACCCAATATGGCATGGGTCAATGTGGGTGTGATCTCTGAGAAGCCCACCGTCGAAGCGGCACAGGCAGAGGTGAACAAAGGTGTAGATGCCATTTTAGCAGCACTCAAGAAATTAGGCGTTAAAGAT
>CALFXQ010000214.1 GCA_937958285.1 uncultured Fusibacter sp.
CAATGCAATAGAACCACACCCTATCTTAAAACTAGATAAAGATTTCAAAAAAGCGATAGAGATGATGTCTCAAATAGAAGCGATTACGAAGTTGTTGCCTGGTTTAGATTGCGGAGCTTGTGGGTCACCAACTTGTCGCGTTCTTGCAGAAGATGTCGTTACAGGTAGAGCAAAATTTGATGATTGTATTGTAAAGAAGGGAAATGAAAAATGATAACATTAAAGACATTGGTAAATGATTTTGGTTTTAAGCCCTTAATTGAAGAATACGATGAAAATCGAGAAGTGACCTCATTGAGTTGCTGTGATTTACTTAGCTGGGTTATGGCAAATGGCAAAGAAAATGAAGCTTGGATTACCGTTCAAACCCATGCGAATATTCTAGCGGTGACCTCACTATTAGATATGGCGTGTATTATCGTACCAGAGGGCATTGTGGTAGAAAAAGCGACACTCGATAAAGCTGCAGAAAAGAGCATTCCTGTTTTTGGGACAACTGACAGCGCATATCAAATCTTTGTGAAGTTTTACGAAAAGGGACTCAGATAATGAAGGTCACCTATGACCTTCATATACACAGTGGTCTCTCACCGTGTGCTGAACCAGAGATGACACCTAATAATATTGTGAATATGGCAGTCATCAAGGAACTCGACTTTATCGCGATTTGCGATCACAACGCCATCTTAAATGTATCTGCAGCACTAGAAGTGGTAAACCGCGATGGTCTTCCCATTGTAGTAATACCAGGAATCGAAGTGCAAACAAAAGAAGATGTACATCTGATATGTCTGTTTAGAACCTACCAACAACTCAGAGCCTTCTATGAGGATATCATTCCTCACCTGCAAAAAATTCCTCATAATGCAAAGCGATTTGGCGATCAAATGCTATTCGATGCAGAAGATAATTGGATTAGTAGCTATGACTGGTCATTATATGCTTCTATACAGCTCTCAGTGGACGATATTGTCGAAAGGGTACTCCAATATGAAGGCGATGTTATACCAGCACACGTCGATCGCGGCTCTTATAGCATTGTTTCAAATTTGGGATTTATAAGTCCAGACTTACCGATTAAGGTCATTGAGTTTAGCCCAGAAGGCTCCATTACATCAATGGTCAATCGACACCCTGCTCTAAGAAAATACAAGCATATAATTAACTCGGATGCCCATGAACTCATTCAAATTTCAGAGGCGATTCACACACTAGAAGTTAGCGAAAAAACTGTAAACGCGTTCTTTGAGGCTCTCTTCACCCGATGAGGGCTTTTATCTTATTAGTGAGGTTAACATGCGCGAAATTGCACATCATATCCTAGATTTAGTTCAAAATTGCATCACGGCACAGGCTACGCTAATCACACTTGAAATTTCTGAAGACCACATCGAAAATCGGCTTTCGATTTTAATTCATGATAATGGTATTGGCATGTCTGCTGAAACAGTTGAAAAAGTTGTTGATCCGTTTTATACAACAAGAACCACGAGGAATGTAGGCCTGGGTATCCCTATGTTTAAAGTTAACGCTGAAATTTGTGGTGGTGGCATGACCATCGATTCTGAGCTTGGCAAAGGGACAGACGTATTTGCTTGGTTTGAGTACAACCACATAGATCGACCACCGCTGGGTGATATGGCGAGTACTATCGTGGGCATCGTACTTTCTTTGGAATATCAATGTGATTTGAATTACATTCACAAGGTCAACAATGAAGTGTTTGGAATGGATACCCGCGAGGTACGCGAGGTTCTTGGCGCGGAAGTTGACTTATCGGAGGTTTCTGTTTTGCAGTGGATTCAAGAGTATGTCTCAGAAGGACTCGGTGAGATTCACAAGGTCACACTATGATTAAGTGGGCTTTGCTTATTTGGATAATTACAATAGTACTACTTGTGTTGTTACCTGCCCAGTTTGGACAAGTAAAGTTTTTTATTGGTGGTTTTGGTATAGGACTTGGAATTGTGCTTTTATTAATTGGGCAATTGCCATGGCATAAGGAAGAATAGTACTTTGTAACTTCATTACAAAAGATGTGAATTTTTTCTCGTTATTTTCACAATAATTGTGCATTATTAATCATGTAAAGGGTAAATGAATTGCGTATAATAGTAATAGCAGTTCAACGTATGCCTAGATCTTAGGTGACCAAATGGGAGGCAATTGATGAAAATGTATCGGAAGTTCAGTTTGCTTATGGCAGTACTGTTAATTGTATCATCAGTTTTCACAGGTGTATTTGCAGATACCACGTATTCAGTAAAAGCGGGTGATAAGCTCTGGAAAATTGCAAAGAGTTATGGTTTAGATTATAAAGAGCTCGCTGCATACAACAAATTGAAAAGTGCAGATAGCCTCGTTGTTGGGCAAAAGCTTATGATACCAGAAAAATCACAGGCTGTTGTAACAAAGCCAGCGGTTCCAGCTAAGCCAGCAACACCTGCTAAGCCAGCAACTCCTGCAAAACCAGCAACTCCTGCAAAACCAGCAACTCCAGCAACACCTTCAGGTAATTCTGCTTTAGCAAAGCCAGTAGAAGTTGTTATTATGCACACAAACGATATGCATGGCTTCTTTGTTGAAGGTTCAAGCGATGGCATGGGCGCTGCAAAATTAGCGACAGCAATTAAAGAAATTCGTAGAACCAATGCGAACACATTGTTAATCGATGCTGGTGATGCTGTTCAAGGTTCAAGCTTTGTTAATTTATACAAAGGTGAAAAGGCGACTAGTATTTTGAATGTACTTGAATACGATGCAATGGCTGTTGGTAATCATGAGTTTGATTTCGGCTCAGATCAGTTAATAAAATTATCTAAAATGATCAGCTTCCCAATGCTTGCTGCAAACGTTAAGAAAGACGGCAAATCGTTCTTACAAGATTACAAAATATTCGAACGCAATGGTGTTAAGATAGGTGTGTTTGGCTTAACGACACCTGAGACTGTATACAAATCGCATCCAGATAATACAAAAGGTTTGGTATTGGAAGATATCTATAAAACAGCTGAGCAAATGGTAAAACTTCTAAAAGCGCAAAAGGTCGATGTAATCGTAGCAGCGGCTCATTTGGGTGAAGAGGGCGATTACACATCTATGAGTTTAGTTGAAAAAGTAAAAGGGATTGACCTTTTAATTGATGGACACTCGCACTCAACTTATGAAACTGGCAAACTGGTGGGCGAAACTTTAATCGTTTCGGCGGGTGAAAAAACAAAGAATTTGGGTGTCGTGACACTAAGTGTTGGCAAGAATGGTGTAATTTCGAAGGTTGCAAAACTTATTACTAAAGCGGATTCTGCAACAATAAAAGAAGATGTTGGTATGAAAGAACTTGTCGACTTAATCGCTAAAAACAACAATGTGATACTCAATGAAGTGGTCGCAGATTCACCTGTTAAGCTCGTTGGTGACCGTGCCGTTGTTCGCGCTGGGGAGTCTAATCTTGGCAATATGATTACAGAATCCCTTATCAATATTAGTAAAGCTGATGTTGCGCTTACTAACGGTGGTGGTATTAGAACATCAATAGATGTGGGTCCAGTTACAAGAGGTGAGATCCTTAATGTAATGCCATTCGGTAATACTGTACGTGTAATTGAGCTTTCAGGCGCTGATATTTGGGCAGCGATGGAACACGGCGTTGCGGGTCATCCAACTGCTGAGGGTAAATTCCCACATGTTGCGGGAATGACTGTAACTTTCGACAATAAAAAAGCGGCGGGTTCTCGAGTTGTAGCAATTAAGATTGCTGGTCAAGCAATCGATTTAGCTAAGACTTACAAAATGGCAACTAACGATTTCCTTGTTGCAGGTGGTGACGGATATACTATGCTCAAAGGCAAAAAAGTTGTCGCTGAGTTTGGTACGATGGACCAAGTGTTAACAGATTATATGAACAAAGTTGGTTTTGGAAAGGCAGTTCTCGATGGACGCATGAAAGAAATCAACACTGTAATTTCACTAGTAATCAATTGGTTTGCAGCATAATACAATCTGCTAGTGCTCCATTATATTCTGAAGCGGCACCTCGTGAGAGGTGTCGCTTTTTGTTGACAATCGTTATCATTTAGTGGTATAATGTAGTTGTTAAAGCGCTGTAATTTACAACTAGCCATTGCTAGTTTTTTTGCATTGGTGTATACGCAGTTCTTTTTCAAATATAGTTGTGATTCGCAATTAAGGATAGGAACCATGCGATATGGGGTGTATGCTCTGTTAGCAATGGCAATCATTTTTAAATTGTTGAGGAACAGCAAATCTTAGGAGGTCTCAACTTAATTGAAGTTGACAACCCAGTATGTGTTTAAGAGTTTAGTTGCAGTATCGCTAGTCATTAGCTTACTTTGGGGAAGTGTTTTTGCGCAAAATAGCACAGATGCAATCCAAGGAAGTTTTGGCGACTACAACGCCTTACTCACAGGTAATCACTATGCAGACGGGGCTGATGTTGAAGGGAGAATAGCTGTATTTGGAGACTCAGATACAACATTAACTAGATATGGAAGCACTTCTAATTTCACTTATGCTGCTGCTTATTCAGCTGCGCCGAATATCATCGGCAATGCAATTACGGATGTAACGATACCATCTGTTATCCTAGCAGGGCAAATGAAATATCCGAAGAACCCAATAATTGAAGGTGGTAACTTAGTTGTTACAGCCGATGGTG
>CALFXQ010000215.1 GCA_937958285.1 uncultured Fusibacter sp.
AAGTCTGTAAAATAGTCTTCCACGCGATTCATCAAGCTCTCTCCGGCAATTCTACTTTCGAGAAGATACTCGCGAATAAACTTTTTCTTTACCGCTTCATCAGAGATTGCTTCCGCCACCAAGTTTTCTAAATATAGTACTTCAACGCCATTTGCCCTAAAGATGTCGGCAAAGGCATCGTGTTCTTGACGCGCGACTTCTAAGTAAGGGATGTCATCGAACAGCAAGCGATCCATTAAATCTGGCGTGAGATTCTCAATTTCCTTACCTGGGCGGTGCAAGAGCACACGCTGGAGACGACCAATTTCTGAGAATACTTGTATTCCTGTCTGATTAGACATTTTACACCTCGTAATGGTAATTGTTGGGATTTTATGCATTCCATCAAGCTACAACATCAGTATATTCAATTTATTAGAACTCTGCAATAGTGAGTTTTTTCAACGTACACAGTTGTATTGGGTTTCTACACATATTTCTGAATATTCATTCCGTGTATAGATTTACATTTTATAACAATTCTAATGCGGCTGTTGATTTTGGTCATTAGCTTGTGAAAACGTTTTCGAGTTCGTGAATGAATATGTAAATAAAGGCAAGAATATAAAAAAAAAAAAATTAGGCATCCCTAATTTTTTAAGTGTTTTTATCATACTATGTAATATGATAGTAGATATCTAATTAACATGCGCTAAAATCGACAGGTTGTTCGTGTCCCGATAAAGTTACTTCTACGCTATCTGTGAGTACGTCTGAATAACTAAAACTCACCTTGCGGGCAGCACACATGCCATCTTCAATCATGACTACAAATACATTGCTGTAAGCTTCTACCAATACACCTTCACGCTGCTTAACTTTCTTTCTGCCTTTGTCCGTTCGTAGTACTACACGCTTTCCAACGCAGTCTTCGATGTTGCGTCGGATTTGAGTCATTGTTTCCTTCGTAGCCAAAGTCACCACCTACCTTTCACAGCACCATAGTTAGCATACCATTTTAGTAGTCAAAAGTCAAATATTATACCCAATTCGTGTTTTTCTGTCAACAAAAAAAAGTATAATCAGAATTCTCATTTAATACAGCGATATAAGTGCCACTTTAAGTGGTGTGCGGCCTTTTAACAGCTACTTCCCAGTATTTAAGGCAATGGTCTGATCGAGAAGTTCATCCTCATCGAGGTAGGCCAACACAAACCACTCAATCAGCGAAAGGTTGATGTAATCTAGCTCGAAATAGCCCTCTTGATAATAGGGTATATCTACCTGCTGCACGGCATCAAATAAGCGGTCTTGGGCTTGTTGGTCGAAGGTTGTCTCTGGAATAAAACCACATTGTTCAATTGCATGGGCGACGACTTTCGGTTTTATGGTGATTCCATAAGCCTCTTTAACCGCCACTGCTAGGTCTTGATTCTGTTTAAGTACAATTTGCACACGCCTCTTCTGTTCTACTTCTGTCTGATGGCCAAAGAGGCGACACACCAAAGGCCTTACTTGATAAACGCCACACCGATTATCTTCACCTAAAAACACACAGGGTTGTACCGTCTCAAACTGATTTACATACCATGTGGCGACCTTCTCAATTGTAGATTCAAGGGTATTGTTTTGGTTGAGTTCATTCACAAGGGATAAGAACTCACTTGCACTAAGTGGCACATTGTCATAGCAACACGCGCCACAGCTATCGCAGCTACCAGAGGGAATATCTTTGTACATGTTTAACAGCGTCTCTTTGTCCTGTCGCCCATTAAATGCTTTTAAGCCCTCTTCAAACAAAAAAGGCTGCACCTTATAATTAACCATTTTATACCTCCTTAATAAATTTCGATTATACTACCACCAACGCTACTCATGGACAACTAAAGCGAGGTCACTATGCTACTATTGATTGGGAAACAACACTCCTTAGAAACAACACTTACACGTGAGTTCTTAGATCTTCACTGCATTCCATACGACTTTATCGACCTTGAAGATCACGAAGACTTCAAATTCTGGATGTCATGGGTCAAATCCAATAAAATCCTATCTATTCCCGTCCTTCTAAACAGAGAGACCGGAGAATTCATTGTGGGCAATGATCAACTCGCACTTAAGCGTCTTTTAAAGCTTTGACCTCTCAACCGAGAAACTGCCATCTAATGCCGATAGCCGCCAAAAAAATTATGAGCACCGAGAAAAAAATCATATAGAGACCTAGTTGACGATTTGCAGAAAGCCACAACTTTATACCTGTTAGCAAGGTGTACATCACCATCAAACCTATTGCAATATAATTGGCATCGAGCGGAATTGGCCCCAATGAAGTCCATCCCATTATAGCTTTTAACAGCAGCAGCACTAAACCCACAGCTCCAAAAACAAGTATTGCCCAGTCAATATTCTTTTTCACTTTATACCTCTGCTTTTACCTCAACCAATTCGCCCATTCCAAGATCGCTTCCTCTAGTGTACCCGAGTCCCGATGCAAAACTGAGGCTTCTATTATAAGAGGAATTTCCGATTTAGAAAGCTGCGCTCTTATCCAAGACATATCTATGCCATACCCCAGCGCTGAGTTCTGAAAAAACCTAGGTACCATATGATGATATTTTATATAGCTTTCTGATTCCTCGTAGAAGCCTAAATCTGTGCCCGTATTCCATATGTGAATGGCAGCGCACGTTTTAATAAAACCCAGAAAAAGCTGTTCAAAATTCAACCCATGCATGCGCGCGCTAAATAGCAAATGCCCAGTATCCACTAAAACACCTAAATTTTTATAGCTGTTCACAAGATCCCACGACTCCGGTATCACCAAGGCGTGATTAAAACCAAAGTACTCCAACAAAATTCGGGTATTGTAACGCGCTGCCATCTGGTCTAAACGATCAAGCGCCTCACTTAACAATTGCCCTTCGCAATGTGGGTCTCTTTGCGGGTACACACCAGAAAAGTGAATCACATAAAACACAGGATGAAAATGCTGTAACTTCGTTAAATTCTCTTCTACCATTAAAAATGAGGCTTCACGCTTAGCTTTGTCGTCGTCTAAAAAATAAGCACTAAAAACATGATAGGGGTATTCTCTTGAAAAAATGGGCAGATGTATAGAATAATCACACGGCATTGCCTCGATTTTCTCGATCATCGAAATTGTATTTGCTTCTGCACGCACTAAATCTGCTTCCCAAAGTAAACTCACCTCTAAGTGCTGACAACCAAGCTCAAGGGCTCTTGCCGGTTCGATATGCGTCACATTTGTTCCCAATCGCATCTATCTACCCCCATGTTGTATGACACGTTTAAAATAAATCCATCAAATCTGAGAATTGCCCTCATCATAGCAAAGCATCCCATTAGGGTCAAGTGGGTTTCTCACGTTAAGTTTTCGGTATATAGTGACAAAGCCTAGTGCAATGAGTTAAAATAAATTGATATGCACTACACTTATTATCCGCGCATCTGGAGGTCTTAGATGGACAATACCGATTACAAGATACTTGAAATTTTACAATCCAATGGCCGTATTTCGATGAAGGACCTGGGCCACACCGTGGGATTAACTGCTCCTGCAGTCTCTGAGCGCGTAAAGAAAATGGAAGAACAAGGCATAATCGTGAGTTATAAGGCAATGATTGATTTTAGCAAATTAGGTAAAACAATTAGTGCATTTATCGATATTAGCATGCCCTCAGAAAATTACAATCGCTTCCTCGACTTTTCAAACAAAAACGATCTAATTATTGAATGCCACCACGTTACCGGTGGCGATAGTCTTATCATCAAGGTCCTAGTCGACGACATCCTCGCACTAGAGAGCATTATCGACGAAATCAAACAGTACGGAAAAACGAACACGTCCATTATCCTCTCCAGCCCCATCGCCAATAAAGTCATTGAATTCCACAAATAAAGCTGAAATTAAATTGAAATTAAATTAAATTTAGATGGCACAGGCAAGCACGAGATTTCCACGG
>CALFXQ010000216.1 GCA_937958285.1 uncultured Fusibacter sp.
ATCTGAAAAAGATAAAAACAATCAGCTCGAAGATCAAGAAGATGTTTTAGACATCGACGATCACGAGGACTTTCCCCTTGAGGCGTTGGGCGATGATGTGGCACTTATTCTCGACGACAGTCCTGAGGCGCTTGCGCGTTTAAAAAGTAACGACAAAAGACAACGCACGGGTCAAAATAGGCGCCCAGATTCAAAACGTCCCGATGCAAATGCAGGGAAAAACAACAACGATAGGCACAATCGCAATCGCAGAGAACGTCCTAAAGTTGTGAAGAGACCCATGAGCATACAATTAGAGGATCAAGATGACAATGTATTTAACAAAGATGACAAATCTAATTCTAATGATTAATTGGTTTTGAGCACATGCATACCCCTGTAGACTTAGTCAAGGCGTATGAGCGCGTAGATGATTTGCAGCGCAATGGCTTGCAAATCATTCAGAATCCAGAATGGTTTAGTTTTGGAATTGATGCTGTTTTGCTCTCGGCATTTGCACAAGCAAAGGCGGGGTCGAAGGTTGTGGATTTATGCACGGGTAACGGCATCATTCCACTTCTTATGCACGCGAAATGCGCAGCAAAATCAATTGTCGGCATTGAAATTCAGGCAGAAGTTGCCGAGATGGCCTCGCGAAGTGTGCAGCTAAATCAACTAACAGAGCACATAAGCATAATCAATGCCGATGTGCTGAAACTAGATGAGATTATCGATAAGACCAGCGTAGATGTAATTACTTGCAATCCACCCTATTTTAAAGCAGCTGGTGGCATACACAATGATCACGCCGTTAAAACATTGTCTCGACACGAAGTAGCCCTTTCATTAGAAGGTTTGTTTCAATCGGTTTTCAGGTTGCTTAAACCCCAAGGACACTTTTATATGGTACACCGCGCAGATCGGTTAGTAGATATTCTGTATTGGGCACGCACCTTTAAGATTGAACCTAAAACCATTAGGTTTGTGCATCCAAAAGCAAAGGCTAAACCCAATTTAGTGCTGTTGAAATGTGTGAAATACGGTGGACACGAGTTGCGCTTCGAAACGCCACTGGTAGTTTACAACGAAGCGGGTAGCTTTACACAAGAGATATTCGATATATATGCTTGTGCTCAATTAACAGCATTTGAAGCACACGATAAAAGGTAGCGGTGATCATATGTTGACAGTTTGTCCGACACCAATTGGAAATCTGGATGATTTGACCTTAAGGGCAATCAAAGCGCTAGAAAATGCCGACATAGTGGCCTGTGAAGACACGCGCACTACAATAAAGCTCCTCAACCATTTGCAGATAAAAAAGAAGATGGTCAGTTACCACGAGCATAATGAACACGCAGCCACTCAAGCTATACTCGAGCGACTCGTCGCTGGTGAGCAAGTGGTATTAGTGAGCGATGCGGGGATGCCCGGTATTTCAGATCCAGGTGAAGTATTGATCAAGGCGTGCATTCAAAATGGCCTGCCCTATACGGTGCTTCCTGGTCCGAGTGCCGCAATTACTGCCCTAGTCGCCTCGCAAATTGCAACGAGCCCCTTTCTATTTGAAGGTTTTTTAGATAGACAGAAGCGAAAATTGCGTTTAGAAGCGCTCTCAAAATACGCGTGCACATTGATTTTCTACGAGTCCCCCCATCGCGTGGTAAAAACCCTAGAAGATATGCTACAAGTACTTGGGGACCGCAAAGTGACAATAGCTCGAGAGATAAGCAAGCGCTACGAAACCTATTGGCATACGACTATAAGTGAGGCCATATCTGCTTTTGATTCAGGTAGCGTGACTCCCAAAGGCGAATATGTCTTAGTGCTTGAGGGTTACACAGCTGCTAAAGAGATTACAACACCTGAGGAGATTAACACGCTTCTCGAAAAAGAAATCCAACAAGGTTGTAGAGTCAAAGATGTGGCGAAAGCATTGGCTAAGCAATTTGGCATAGATCGTCAGACACTATATAAACAAGGGTTAATGATACAAAGTCAATTAGATGAAGAATAAAGGGCCGATATTAGCTTATACTCAAAAAAAAAAGACTGCCAAAAGGCAGTCTTTTTATACTGAAATTACAATTTTGCGATGCTTCCAACGCACTCAGGGCAGATGTTCTTGCCCATTAAGTTCTTAACACCCTTAGCTTGACCACAGAAGATACAAGCTGGTTCATACTTTTTAAGAATGATGGTGTCAGCTTCAGTGAAAATTTCTAGGGCATCTTTTTCGCCAATTGAAAGTGTTCTTCTAAGCTCGATTGGAATAACCACACGACCGAGTTCATCGACCTTTCTAACAATACCTGTTGATTTCATAATTCTCCTCCTTCGTTTAAGCAATTCTCGACAATTTGCTCAGTTAAAATAATAGCATTGCTTACAGAATAAGTCAATACCTACAACCTACTAAATTAGGTACCTAACTATTGTCTCATAAATGTAAGCATCCATTTGGTGGATTAACCATAAATTACCCAATATAGCAATGACTAAACACTCAACTTACAAATTTTGATGAATTGACCACTTTTATCAATGAAAGAGAACATTAAAACTAAAATGTGTTTCGACGACATTAAATACTGCTATTCTCCGTCTTTTTCTGTGGGCATTGCCACTTCAGAGGCAGTATTTGGAGAAGATGTAGATTTTGCTGTGCCTGATGATTTTGGGTTTATACTATCTACGAGCTTTCGGATATTTGAGATGGTTTTGTACGCACTAATGAGTATCTCGTTGATTGTATTATTGTCTTTAAAGGTGTGAGTAATGCTATCGCTTGTCTGAGCCACGTTGTCTATGGTAGGTCTAAAGACTTGTGTAACATGACTAACCTCTGTGGTAACCTCAGCCACATTCTTTGTGATTTGTGGCACTTCGTCGAGAATTAAGTTGATGTTCTTTCGATTGTCGGCAACGATTGCGCGAACATCTTTCATGGTTTGATAAGCTTTATGTAGAATCAGGACAATAAAACAAGTGACGACGACTAATGCCATCCAGAAAAAAAGGACAAATAAATCAATTAAAGCAGATACGGGAATACTTGTGGCTACTTGGTTAAGAGAATGAGTCATTCTAAATACCTCCATTTGTATTGGCTATAATTTAGTATATCGTAAAGATTCCCATTAGCAAATCATTCCGTTATAATTTAAGAAGAATATAAGTTGGCATACGCAGTGTACAGTGATTAGGAGATTGTGATGATTAGTGGATTAATGTATATTAATGGTGTTTTTACATCCAGCATAGACGCTAAGACTTTTCCAGTAGTAAATCCTTATACGCTCGAAACGATTGGCACGCAAGCCTCTGCACATCAAGAGGATATATTGAATGCAATAGAAGGGGCAGTTGAAGCATTTAAGGCTTTTAAAAGAACCACTGCCTTAGAAAGGGCCAAGCTGCTGCGAAAACTTTACCAGGGCATGATTGAAGAACAACATAGTTTGGCTCAAATAATGACATTAGAGCAAGGGAAGCCCTATGCTGAGGCGCTAACTGAGGTACACTATGCGGCAAGCTATGTGGAGTGGTATGCCGAAGAAGCACTTCGCATTCACGGCGACATACTTCAGAGTCACATACCCTTAGTCAAAATGCAAGTTTTAAAAGAGGCAATTGGACCTGTGGGCATTATTACGCCTTGGAATTTTCCGTTGGCAATGTTCGTAAGAAAGATGGCTCCCGCATTGGCAGCTGGCTGTACTGTAGTGGTAAAGCCAGCAGAACAAACCCCGCTAACGGCGGTTAAGTTTTTTGAGATAGTCGATGCAGTTGGCTTTGCACAGGGTGTTTGCCAATTACTTACCGGTGATGCCCCCTTAATTGGGCAGGCGATGATGGCGCACCCTGGCATTGCAAAAGTATCGTTTACGGGCTCAACAGAAGTTGGACAACTTCTTGCCACACAATCTGGGCAGACTTTAAAGAAGTTATCTCTAGAGCTAGGTGGCCATGCCCCGTTAATTGTCTTTGAAGATTGCGACTTAGAAAAGGCAATACAAGGTACGATGGATTCTAAGTTTAGAAATTGCGGACAAGTGTGTATTGCCACCAATCGCGTACTCGTTCAAAAAAGCATTGTTGAGCAATATACAAAGAAACTCGTTGAACGGGTTAAAGGTCTTAAAATTGGCAATGGACTTGAACAGGTAGATCTTGGACCAATAATCGACGTGCATGGCTTTAATAAGATTTCAAGCCATGTTGAGAATGCCCTAGAAATGGGCGCACACCTGCTGTGTGGTGGAAAGGGCTATCGCTCAGCTATGGAGACAGAGCGTGGTGGCTATATGTATATGCCGACAGTACTTGTGTCTGTTACTCCAGAAATGAAAATTTTCAATGAGGAGACCTTTGGACCAGTCATCCCCATTACAGTATTTGAGACAGAAGAAGAAGCTATCGCCTTGGCAAATCAAACCCCATTTGGTTTGGCAGCCTATGCATTTACTGAACAACTAGGACGCACATATCGCTTAATGGATGGTTTAGCCTATGGCATGGTGGGCATTAATACCGGACGAATAAGCGCTGCCCAAGCACCCTTTGGCGGCGTAAAGATGAGCGGCTATGGCCGGGAGGGTGGCCATTACGGCATTGAGGATTACCTAGTGACTAAATATGTGGCCATTGGGATTTAAGCACACAAAAAACGAGCCTGATGGACTCGTTTTTCTTTTAAAGACAATAGTTGAGCAAGATTAGTTTAGCACGCCACCCAAGTGGTAGGATTCGCCGTTGATGCGCACGCGCTTGGCCTCTAGCAGAATACTGGCTTCTTCTGTATTGAGGATGACATTGGGTTGAGAGAGCAAAGTTTCTTCTGATGAGCCATCTTCGTATTCGTCGACAGCGACAAATTCACCATAACCCGCATCGAAGAATGTAACGGGCTGCTTATTGCCGCTTTCTTCATAGAGTGCATCGATTAATTGCTCATCTAAAAAGAAGTAAGTGTCTACACTCATAAATTCAACCTGATGCGTCATATTTAAGGTGTCTATAAATTCAACAGCGACGCTCTTGTCTTCGGATTGAAAGGAGAGTTTGCTGATACGATTTAGATTAAGGTCGTTGAGTATTTCGGTTACACGTTTTGTCAAATGGAGCCTCCTTGTGGTTTGTACTGTATAGTTTTATCACATTGTGGCTAAGAGGACAAGCCTTAATTTTAACAAAGCGTGGATTGGTGAAATGTTTAAAAATTCAACCAATGCATGGGTACAACTTGACACAAAAAAGTAGCTGTGATAAACTGTGTAGCATTAAAGGCAATGATGGGAAGAGTATTCGCAAAGGTCACTACAGAGAGTCGCTGATTGGTGCAAGGCGGTGTGATTAGAGCGTTGAAGATGGCCCCGGAGCTGCTTGGTCGAGCGAAAGTGCGATTTTATGCGCGTTCTAGTAAGGCCAAGACGTTAGTGGACGTTACACCACAGTTCTTTGGTTCGTCGCCAAAGTCACAGAGGGCTGCTATTTGCAGAACTAGGGTGGTACCGCGGAAGTTACTTCCGTCCCTATAGGGATGGGAGTTTTTTATTTTTTGAAAGGAGCCATAATTATGTGTGAATGTTGTCAACCTAAAAGTGATTCTAAGGGGAAGTACTATTTAACTACGGCAATTGCCTATACATCTAAAATCCCTCATATTGGCAATGTCTATGAGGCGATTTTATCGGATGCCTTGGTCCGATTTAAAAAGGAGCAAGGATATGATACCTACTTCTTGACGGGTACAGATGAACATGGTCAAAAAATTCAGCAGCAGGCAGAAGCAGAAGGCAAAACGCCCCAGGCCCACGTCGATGAGATTGCTGGTGAAATAAGACGAATTTGGGACCTTGTGAATGTGAATTACGATCAATTTATAAGGACCACAGATCCAAAACATAAACGCGCTGTTCAAAAAATCTTTAAAAAGCTCTACGATCAAGGCGATATCTATAAAAGCAAATACGAAGGTTTATACTGTACACCCTGTGAATCCTTTTGGACGGAGTCACAGTTGGTTGATGGCAACTGTCCTGATTGTGGACGTGAAGTTAAACACGCAAGCGAAGAGGCTTATTTCTTAAAGCTCAGCAAATACCAAAAGCAACTAGAAGACCACATTGAGGCGAATCCAGAATTTATTTGGCCAGAGCAGCGCAAGAATGAGATGATCAACAACTTTATCAAACCAGGTCTCCAAGACCTATGTGTGTCGAGAACGAGTTTTAGCTGGGGAATTCCAGTGGAATTCGATCCAGGCCATGTGGTTTATGTGTGGATTGATGCGCTTTCGAACTACATTTCTGCAATTGGTTACGACCCAGATGGCTCGACAGAGCAGTTTAACAAACTCTGGCCTGCTGATGTACACGTAATTGGGAAAGACATTGTACGTTTTCACACCATCTATTGGCCAATCATATTGATGGGCCTTGGGGTAGCATTGCCAAAGCAGGTTTTCGGTCATCCTTGGCTGTTGACTGGCAAAGATAAAATGAGTAAATCAAGGGGCAATGTACTTTATACAGACGATTTAGTAGACTTATTTGGCGTGGATGCTGTGCGTTACTACGTGCTAAGAGAGATGCCATTTGCATGGGATGGCACGATTACCTACGAGATGATGATTAGCCGTATCAACACCGATTTTGCCAATGTACTTGGCAATCTTGTGAGTCGAACGGTGGCTATGGTACAGAAGTATTTTGATGGCGTGATTCCACCGCTGAGTGTAAGTGGCGCGTATGATGATGAATTAAAGGCTCTGGCACTTGAGACGCCTGCAAAAGTCATTGAGCGCATGGATGCCTTTAAGGTGGCAGACGCACTCGAGGAAATATTTGTGCTGCTTCGAAGAAGTAACAAGTATATCGATGAGACAACGCCGTGGGTGCTTGCAAAAGATGAAAGTCAAAAGGCGCGCTTGGGGACGGTGCTCTATCACTTGCTCGAGACAATTCGCGTGGCTTCAGTGCTCTTAAAGTCATTTATTCCCGAAACCGCTAAAAAGGTTCTCGATCAAATTAACGCAGTCGATTCTGCAAGAAATCTGGAGAGCCTATGCGCATTTAATGGGGTGGTTGCGGGTGATAGAGTCGGCTTAGCTGAAGTGCTATTTGCCCGTATGGACGAAGCTAAAAAAATGGAAGAAGTCGAGGTGATACGCGCGAAATACGTGGTCCCAGAAGCGTCCGAGGAAATTCCAGAGGTGTTGACTTTAAAACCCGAAATAACCATAGACGATTTTGCAAAACTAGACCTTCGCGTGGCTGAAGTGCTCTCGGTAGAGAAGCACCCTAAAGCAGATAAACTTCTGGTTTTGCAGTTACAAGCTGGGCCAGAAAAACGACAAGTTGTAAGCGGCATCGCACAGCACTATGAACCTTCGGCACTTGTTGGACAAAAGGTGATTCTCGTTGCGAACTTAAAGCCTGTTCAGCTGCGTGGAGTCTTGTCACAAGGGATGATTTTGGCAGCTTCTAATGATGTTGGTCTTAAAATTGCCTCGGTAGATATGCCCAGTGGCACAGTAGTTTCCTAAGGAGAGCCTATGTTGTTTGATTCACATACCCATTTAGACGGGGAGCGTTTCGACGAAGATCGCGATGCTGTAATTGCAAGGGCAAAAGAGGCGGGTGTCTCTTGGATTATCAATCCAGGTGCCGATATGGAGAGCAGCATTCGCGCAGTAGCAATGGCGGCCAAGTACGATATTATATATGCTGCAGTTGGCATTCACCCTCATGACGCAAAATCGACTCAAGGGTCTGATTGGTCATGGGCAAAACTAGAAGCGCTAGCAAAAGCGCCAAAAGTAGTTGCTATTGGTGAAATAGGTCTAGACTACTACTATGATTTTTCGCCTAGAGATGTTCAAAAGGAAGTATTTAAATATCAAATCGGTCTTGCTAAGGCATTGAAAATGCCAATTATCGTACACGATCGAGATGCACACCAAGATGTCTTCGATATTTTGAGTGAGACAAATGCCTTCGAAAATGGCGTTTTAATGCACTGCTTCTCCGGAAGTGCAGAATTAGCAAAGCAGTATGTAGCCAGGGGTGCATATATCTCTCTAGGTGGTCCAATCACCTACAAAAATGCACGGAAAAGCCACGAGGTGATTGAAGCGATAACCCTTGATCGTTTGATGATTGAGACAGATGCGCCATATTTGACACCTATGCCATTTAGAGGTAAGCGCAACGAGTCCGCATATGTGCACTACGTGTGCGAAAAGATGGCAGCGCTTAAGGGCGTTTCCTATAATCAAGTGGCAACGGCAACCGCAAATAATGCCCTGCGATTTTTTAAGATCGATGAGGTGCATTCATGCGAGTGACAATCTCGGAGATCATCGTTGTGGAAGGTCGCGACGATGTGGTAAATTTGCAGCGCTTTGTCACCGCAGATTTTATTATTACAAAGGGTTTTCAATTAAGTCAAAAGACGTTTATAAATATTGAGCACGCGGCAAAAAACCGAGGCATTATCATTTTGACAGATCCTGATTTTGCCGGAAATGTGATTCGGACCCGGATAGTAAAAAAACTCAAAGCTGTGCAGGGTGCAGTGGTAAAGCACGCTTATATCAGCAGAGATGAAGGTACAAAAAACGGCGATGTGGGCGTTGAAAATGCTCAAAAGGATGCAGTGCTTCGCGCACTGCAAAATGCCAAGGCTGAGATTCAAGAAGTGGACCGCGTAGCACTTTACTCAGAGCGCGACCTCTATGCACTCGGTTTGGTGGGGACAGATGCATCCAAGCAATTGAGAGAAGCACTGGGGCAATACTTAAAAATTGGCTATGGGAATGGCAAACAGTTTTTGAACCGTTTAAATGCTTATCAAATACCACCAGAAAGTATTGCTGCATTTTTTGATGCCAGAAACGCTGAGGAGGATTCAAAATATGAGTCAGTTGACTTCGATACATTATATTAAACAGGTGATGCATGCCAATGGCGTCAATTTCTCAAAGAGCTTGGGTCAGAACTTTTTAATTGACAGCAATATTGTAAACAATATTGCAGATGGTGCTTTAATCGGGCCCAACGATGGTGTTCTAGAGATTGGCCCTGGAATTGGCTCTTTGACAGAAGCGCTGCTGCACCGAGCAAAAAAAGTAGTCTCCGTGGAAATTGACAAGACACTTTGGCCAATTTTAGAGACTCATTTTGGGGGTGCGCCACATTTTCATTTGATTAAGGGCGATGTGCTAGAAATTGATTTAAAAGCGCTTGTCTTAGAACATTTCTCGGATTGCGAGCAAGTAAAGGTTGTGGCAAACTTGCCCTACTACATTACAACGCCGATAATGATGCGTTTTCTAGAGGAGCAAATCCCCATTAGCGATATGGTTGTGATGATTCAAAAGGAAGTTGCCGATCGCATGAGTGCGGGCAAAGACAATAAAGTATATGGGGGCCTAACCGTTGCGGTTCAGTTTTATGCCCAGACCAAGTTACTGTTTAAGGTGCCCAAAACTGTTTTTGTACCTCAACCCAACGTGGATTCAGCTGTAATTCGCTTGTCTATACGAAAAGAGCCCCCAGTTCACCTTGAAAGCCATGAGACTTTCTTTAAGACGGTGAAGGCGGCCTTTGCACAGAGACGTAAGACGTTATTAAATACCATTACTGCCAATATGGCGATAGATAAGGCAAGTTTTCTTGAGGTATGCGCTAAACTTCATATCGAACCAAGTGTTCGCGCTGAAAATTTGAGCGTTGAAGATTTTGGTCGATTGTCTAATGCGCTTTATGCGTTCTTCCAATCTAAATAGCGATTGACGGCATCTAGATACATTAAGATGCCGTTTTTTTCACGTTTGATGTTAAAGACATCTGGAATATCTTCATAGGGAATGGACTTTCGACCGCCCCCTTTGGCAGTTTCGGAGAATTGGACCAATAGCTCGTGTGGCAAAAGTTTGTAGCAGTCGACGTGCTTGAAGTGCACAATTAAAAAAGCCACGCCTCCTTGTTCCGCAATTTCTTTCATATATTCAATTTGATGGGCGTGAATGTTCTTGAGTGGAAAGGACTTTTGGTTTGTCTCTTTGGCATCGAAGGTGATAAAAATCCCTTGCGCGATGCCATAAAAGTCGATGGTGGCTTTTTTTTCAAAGTAACCTTTAGTGATGAGACCATTGCTATCGAGCTCTACTACGGTAATTGGCGTCGCAGCTTTGTCTATTCTCGCTATTTTGTGGCGGGCATAAAAATCGTTGCTCAAGTGAATTAAGTCCTCGAGGGCATCGCCTCTTCTACCTCTAGTTTTCCAAACGGTCATGTTGAACTCCTTCATAAATATGTTCTATTGTAGCATAACATATATCAGTTGTGTGATTGACAACATCCGTCACCTGTATTACAATGAGCCTAGAATCCCCCATTCGGGGGGGAGTATTGAATGGAGGAGAAATCATGAAGAACGTTGTTGTTTATACTTCAAACACTTGTGGATACTGCCACGAAGCAAAGCGCTACCTCGATGCAAAAGGTGTTAGCTACACTGAGA
Source organism: uncultured Fusibacter sp. (assembly GCA_937958285.1). Classification (GTDB taxonomy): domain Bacteria; phylum Bacillota; class Clostridia; order Peptostreptococcales; family Acidaminobacteraceae; genus QQWI01. The sequence continues at coordinate 10,510 of CALFXQ010000216.1, forward strand.
AGAATGTATCTACAGATATGGATGCGCGCAAAGAATTGATGGATCAAGGTTTTATGGGCGTTCCAGTTATTCAAATCGACGAAGATATCGTTCAAGGTTTTGACAAGCGCAGATTAGAAGAACTTTTAGGCTAATCTCATTCCACAATCCTTAAAAACTTAAGACAAGAACCCTTCATGCACATCTTTATGCATGAAGGGTTCTTTTAATTTAGCGTATCTTCAAGAGCGGCTAAATCTATAATTTTAAAGGTCTCGCCTTCGTAATCAATTAAGCCATCTTCTTTCATCTTGATAAGCTCTCTCGATAGAGATGGGCGTTGTATGCCCATTAACTCGGCCATGGATTTTCTACTGACATGGGTTTGGAACATGCGTTGGCCCGATAGCTTGTATTGGTTGAGCAAGTAGTTGGCTACGCGCTTTCTAATGGTATCGAGGGAAAGATTTTTGATTTTTCGATTCATGGTCGTGAGTTTATTAGAGAGTACCGCAAGAAAATTATTGAGCGCCTGCGGGTGGTGAATGAAGAGCTCCATTAGACCGTCTTTGTGAATATAACCAACTTCCACATCGGTTAAGGCCACCACCGTTATAGGATAAACAGGGTCTTTGCCAAAAACGACCGCTTCGCCAAAGATTTCTCCCTTGTTTAAGCGCACAAGGGTTAGAACTTTTCCAGAAGGGTATATGGACTGTAGTTCTAAAGTGCCCTCGCGAACGATTCCAATGGCATGGCACGGGTCTCCTTCGTGGGCAATAACATGACCTTTTTTAAATTTTTTGAAGCTGAGATAGGTGCTGCGTATATGACTCTCTAACAGACTTTTATCAAAACCCTTAAAGAGAATGCATTCATTTTCCCACTGGCTCATATTTACCTCCATCACTTTTTTACAGTGTAACATATGTTACCGAAATTACTAAGGGGAGATGTTAAGATGTGATCAGTTGAGGGAGGCAAATATGAAAAGAAGAATCATCGAAATAGAGGAAGCACTCTGCAACGGTTGTGAACTTTGCGTGAGTGCGTGTCATGAACATGCAATACAAATGGTCGATGGCAAGGCAAAATTGGTCAGCGATATATATTGTGACGGTCTTGGCGATTGCTTGCCAAACTGCCCAACAGGTGCAATCAAGATGATCGAAAGAGATGCGGATGAGTACTCGCAAGATGCGGTAGATGCGCGTATTCAGAACTTAAAAAACAATAGCCATGATCATACAAATAAACAAAATGAAGCTCTTCCCTGTGGTTGTCCAGGTACAATGAGTAAGCGCATAGAAATAAAAGCCGTGGAACATGGTATGAAGCATCAAGCCGATCTGCCGAAGATAAGTACCCAGACCCTTGCGGCAACCAGTGGCCCACAGACCTCAAGTTTGAGTAATTGGCCCGTTCAGTTAAAATTGGTCAATCCGAGTGCAGAGTATTTAAAGGGCGCACATCTGTTAATTGCAGCAGATTGTACACCATTTGCTTATGCGGACTTCCACAAGACATTTATTCAGGGTCGCATCTGTTTAATTGGGTGTCCAAAGCTAGACGATAATCAGTACTATACTGAGAAGCTAAAAGAAATTATCTCGAAGAATGCACCGGCAAGCATTACAGTAGTGCGCATGGAAGTGCCATGTTGTGGTGGAATAGTCACCGCGGTAAAACAAGCTATGCTGCAATCAGAAGTGATTGTTCCATATAATGAAGTGACGATAACTTTAGATGGAAATCAGCGCTAGAGGCGCTTATAAAAAGGAGGACAAAAAATGTCAATGTTTTGTTATCAGTGTCAAGAGGCTATGGGTGGAATCGGCTGTAATAAAGTGGGGATGTGCGGCAAAGACGCACCAACAGCGGCGATTCAAGATTTGCTAATCTATGCATTAAAAGGTTTAGCTGCTTATTCTTCACAAGCAAGAGCACTTGGATTGGTAGATTACGATACAGATCGCATGATCGTAGATGGCCTTTTCTCTACAATTACAAATGCTAACTTCGATGCAGAAGCCCTCAAAAATCGCATTGAAAAAATCCTCTCTAAGAGAGACGCATTAAAAGCAGTATTAGAGGCAGAAGACCAACTCGAAGTACGTCAGTATCACGACAGCGCAACCATGTCTTTAAGCAGAGATCAGTTTGATGTAAAAGCCGTATCACCAGAAGTTGGTGTACTCGCTACAACGCACGAAGATGTGCGTTCACTTCGCGAACTTATCATCTACGGTTTGAAAGGTCTCGCTGCATATGCTGAACATGCCATGAATCTCGGAAAAGAAGATCCTGAAATTTTCTCTTTTGTTGAGCGCGCCTTATTAGCAACACAAGATGATACAATGAGCGCAGACGCCTTAGTCGCTCTTACGTTGGAAACAGGTAAATTCGGCGTTGACGTGATGGCGCTTCTAGATAAAGCCAATACAGAAGCCTATGGCAATCCAGAAATTACAGAAGTGAATATCGGCGTAAGCAACAAGCCTGCAATCTTGATCTCAGGTCATGACTTAAAAGACATGGAAGAACTATTAAAACAAACTGAAGGCACTGGCGTTGACGTGTATACACACTCAGAAATGCTTCCTGCAAACTATTATCCAACGTTTAAAAAATACGACCACCTTATTTGAAAC
>CALFXQ010000217.1 GCA_937958285.1 uncultured Fusibacter sp.
TTTTTATTTTTTATCTCTGGAATAAATCGCTTGCGACCTAGCAAGGTCTCTGAATAGCCAGTTTCTGAGGCGCTCGCCTTGACCGTCTCCATAAAAGTCTTGACCCTTGGATACTTTAAAAAGTAGTTTTCGATATACTGCTTGGCCACTTTTCGCGGAATTTTAAGGTTCTCCGAAAGTCCAAAATCGCTCATACCGTAAACAATGCCGAAATTCACCTCTTTTGCCCGACTTCGCAAGAGACTCGTGACTTCTTCTAGGGGAATCTCAAAGACTTGCGATGCGGTGAGGGCGTGAATATCGATATCGTCTGTGTAGGCGCGCTTAAGGGTTGGATCTTCAGACATATGTGCGAGAATGCGCAGTTCAATCTGCGAATAGTCTGCGTCGACGAGCTGATGGCCCTCGGTTCTCGGCACAAACACCTTTCTGAGTTCCCTGCCAATCTCTAGCCGCACGGGGATATTTTGCAAATTTGGTTCTGTGCTCGACAAACGCCCGGTCGCTGCAACTGTTTGATTCAAACTAGAATGTACCCGTTTTGTAATGGGATTAATCACCGCTCTTAAGCCATCCACGTAGGTGGATTTCAATTTGGCATAAACCCGGTACTGCATAATATGGGCGACAATCTCATGATGGTCGGCCAAGTTCACTAGTACCTCGTGGCTTGTGGAGTATCCCGTCTTTGTCTTTTTATCCACCGGCAGACCGAGCTTGTCAAAGAGAATCACACCCAACTGTTTAGGAGAATTGATGTTAAAGTGCTCTCCAGCAAGCTGGTAAATCGATGCCTCTGCCGCTTCAATGGCCTCGCCTACCACTTTGTCAATCACATCTAGGGCGTGGGTGTCTACATTGAAGCCGTCGAACTCCATATGGGCAAGCACGCGCACGAGGGGCATCTCCACCTGGTCGAAGAGCGATGTCAATTGCAAGGCCTCTAGGCGCTCAGCAATGGTCTTTTCTAGCAGTACATGAGCAGTTAGACGCTCGGCGACAAAGTTAAAGAGCGCTTCCATTTGCGTTATTAAAAGGGCATGCACCTTCAGGCGCTTGGCGCCTTTTCCCAGCAAATCGTCTTCCGACGACACGGACTGGCCCAACACATCGAGGGTGATGTCTTCGAGGGCGTAGCTCTTTCTATTGGCATCTAAGAGATACATGGCAATGGAACTGTCGAATATCGGCTGCGCCTTGTCGATGCCGTTGGCCTTTAAGACTAAAATCGCCGGCTTGAGGTCGTGCCCCTTAAGCTGAAGTACAATGCCCTGGCGCTGGGCACTTTGAAAGCACACCAGAGCTTCTGCCATTAAGTCTGGGCCTATGAGGATACCTGAATATTGATTCTCCCCCTCTTCCGAGAGCACACCCAAGGTCAAAATTGCATCTTCAACTACCGTATCTTTGTCGAAGAGCACGTGAATAATGAGCGGTTTTTGCAGGCGAGCAGGCGTTAAAAATGCGCGAACACCCCTTGGATCTATTGGGCGCAGCAATTTGATCTGCTGAGCACCCGATTGAGTGACTTGAACCTCGGAATCGCTTTGACCTGCCGATGCACCTGGCCCTTGTGAGAAATCATTTTCTGGAGCGGACTCTTGACTCTGAATCGCTACTTTTGTTGCGGTGACGGCTTTTATCGCCTCGCGATCCCGTTGACTGAGCATTTTGAGCATGCTGTGCAGATGATACTTCTGAAAGAGCCCTACCAGTACATCGTATTGGGGCTCAGAAACCTTTAAGTCGGATTCTTCTAGTAGAACGGGCACTGAGGTCTCAATTGTGGCGAGTTTTTTCGACAATACGGCCTGATGGGCATAGGTTTCAATCAGCTCTCTTTGTCTTGGATTGCCAATTCGCGCCGCATTGGCGATAAGGTTTTCTACCGAGTCGAACTGCTCTAAAAGCTTATTGGCAGTCACCTTACCAATCGATGGCACTCCGGGGATGTTATCGGAACTATCGCCCATAAGGCCTTTTAGGTCGGTAACGCGATTGGGGTACACACCTAAATCGGCGCGCACCAAGTCTGGTGTATAGATGGTTTTATTCTTCGTGCCATGATAAAACACGCTGGTTTTTTCGTTGACCAGCTGCAGGGCATCTTTATCGCCAGTAAGCACAAAGCTCTTGACGTCGATGCCCTCAAAAAACCTAGCGGTTGTGCCCAAGAGGTCGTCTGCCTCAAAGCCTTGCAGTTCCATAATTACAACGCCCATTGCCCTTAGCATTTCTTTGACCACAGGCAGCTGCTGTGCCAACTCATCTGGCATGCCTTTTCGGCCCGCTTTATAGTCTTCAAAATCTGCATGCCTAAAGGTTGGCCCTTTCATGTCGAAGGCCACGGCAATATAGTGGGGTTTTATTTCGTTGAGTACGCTGTAGTAAATGCTAAAGAAGCCATAAATGGCATTTGTGGGGAACCCTTCGGGAGTTGCCATATTCTTAATGCCAAAAAAGGCACGATTGATAATGCTATTGCCGTCTATAATCAGGGCTCTTTGAGCGCTGTCTTTCGGTGACATAATGGCTCCTTTCGAGGCGACCTTTAGAAGGTTTGCTGCATCTGAGCAAAGAAGTGGCGCCAGTTCTACTCATTATAACACAATCCTACCCCTACCGTGGGGATTCGCAACACTTTCGCATAAAAAAACCAGCCGCAAAAGTTATTGCAGCTGGCCTAAATCATTTTATTTGCGCTTTAAAAATCTTTTGTATGCGAACCAACCCAAAACCGACACAAGTAAGAGTGGTAAAACAATTGGCATCGCACCAACGGTGGCTACAAAAAGGCGATCGAAGCCTTCGATTATAGCGTTGACGGTTTTTACAAAGGCCTCTCTGGCCCTAGCAAACAAACCGGCCTGTGGGGGATTAACGGCAGAGGTGGTATCGCGAACCTCTCTGATATTCACGTGAATGGTGCTGTGGGCAACCATGCGATCCCAACCCGCCAATTGACTGCCATATGCGTTGATTTCTTGGCGCACTCGGCTGAGCTCGCGCTCGACTTCGATAATTTCAGTGACGTTGGCAGCCTTGGCCATAATCTCTCTGAGTGATGCTTCGCGCACTTGAAGATTTTTTAGTTCTTGGTAGGTGTCGCGGTATTCAGCTGTGATGTCTGATGTCTGCTGTGAGGTGTTAAGCACTTTACCCTGTCCAGCAAGGGATGTCATTACCGTGTTAAAGTGTTCTGCTGGCACGCGTAGCACGACGAAGCCCTCGTGTAAGAGCACATCTTTTCCACCAATGATTTGGTTATAGGTGCCCGTTTGTTGATTTTCTACGTATCCGCCCAGATCTGTCACTTGCTTTGTCACACGATTAAGGGCTTGATCATACGCTGTTACCTCTAGACTCACCTGTCCAGAGTAGATGCGCTTAATTTCTTGAGGCGTAAAGGGATCATCGGATTTTGCTGGTGCCTCGACAGGTGCCAGGGCAGTTGATACGATAGGCGTATCGACTGGTGCATCGACTGGCGCTTCTTCTGGTGCAACTGCACTTAGACTCTCGCTAAAGTTAACATCCTCAGATTTTGCCATAAGCTCAGGCGCTCCAGAGCGCACCCCTGAATCTGATGCCATTTCAACGGTTGCCTCATCGCTCATTTTGGACTGATTCTGTAGTAGCGACGAGAAGCCATCCATGCCACTTAGGCCAACAACGCCTACAAGGAAGACTGCAGCTGCATAAGAGAGACCACGCTGCCACTTTTTAAAGCGCTGTCTCAAGGGCGAAACCTTGTTTTGTACCGTTTGCCTGATCGCCTTGCTCTCGCGTTCTAAAGCCTCGTGAAGGGTGGCTTCAAAATTCTCTGGTAAAGGTTCGATAGGGAGCTCTTTCAATAGCTGTAGAACCTCCTTTAAATCGGAATAAGCCTCTTTGCAAGCTGGACAATCGTCGAGATGCGCCTCTATCTGAGCGCGCATTTCGCTTGAAAGGTCGCCGTCGAGGTAATCATGCATTTTTTCTTGAATTTGATCACACGTCATTGTAGCGCCTCCTTTCAGCCTGAAAGTCCGTATGCATTCACACGGCTATCGATAAGTAGTTGTTTTAAAGCGTCGCGCCCTCTGTTAATGCGCGATTTCACCGTGCCTACTGGCAGGTCTAGCATGCTGGCAATCACTTCGTAGCTCATGCCCTCAATATCCCTAAGTATGACCACGGTGCGCTGCTGCTCAGGTAGACGCTGGATGGCCAGGTGTACCTTCTCTCTCAGGCTATTGGCTTCATAGACTTTCTCAGGTGCCATACGGTCGTCTGCAACCTCTCTTTTAAGCGTCCCATCAGAGGTTTCCATTTCTTGGTCTAGCGAGAAGTGCTGTCTCGACCGTTCCTTTCGCAGGTAGTCATTACACGTGTTGACTACAATGCGATAGAGCCATGTAGAAAATTGGGCCTCTGCTTTAAATTTGCTGATGTTCTTAAAGACTTTGATGAGTGCTTCTTGCGCTGCATCTTTTGCATCTTCTTGATTCCCCAGAATTCTCAGGGCTACATTATATGCAACTACTTGATGTTGCTTAATGAGCGCCTCAAATGCAGCCACGTCGCCTTGTTGACTTTTAAGTATGAGTTCATGTTCAGCATCGGGCACCGGATTCACTCCCTTTCTCGTACGAGTTATTCATTAGACGCCTCCTTAAACTATTTTGTTCCACGCCATTTATTTTTTAAATAGTACATCTGCATTTAGTAAGTAACTTTGCTATGAGCAAGTAGTGGCAACTGCTTGCGCACTTGCTCTTGATGATTTAAATCTAAATCCACCAAGAGAATATCGGGTTTTTTGTTTAGTGCGCCCACAATCTCTCCCCAGCAATTGGCAACTAAACTGTGGCCATAAGCGACAAATCGGTCGCCCTCAACACTTGCCGGTGAGCACAGACCCACATAAACTTGATTGTCGACTGCTCTTGCCCTTGCAAGCAATTCCCAGTGCACAGGACCTGTAGTCATGTTAAACGCCGCGGGAACCAAAATCAAAGATGCGCCCGACAGCGCCATGCGCTTAAAAAGCTCTGGAAATCTGAGGTCGTAGCAGATTGCTACGCCAAAAGTGAGCCCAGGCGTCTCCACAAGGGTGATTGATTCTCTTGGCGAAAAGGTTTGAGATTCCATAAAAGCAATTTTTCCCGGTATGTTTACATCAAAGAGATGCATCTTGCGATGTTTTGCCAACAACATGCCCTCTGGTGAAAAGACATAAGATGTATTATAGCGCTTAATCCCTTGTGCCCCACTGGGCTCACATTCTGGAACTGATCCCGCCACCAGGTAAACCGCCGCATCTATTGCCATCTTTTGCAGCTGTGTGAAAATCGGTCCCCCCTGGACTTGCGCTTCACTGATAAAGCACTCGGTGCGATAAGGGCAGCAAAACATCTCTGGAAGCACCACAATTGAAGCCCCTTGTTGCGCTGCAGCCATCACACCTGCTCTCGCCCGCTCTATATTTGTAGCGGTGTCTTCATCGACATGCATTTGAACCAATCCAATTCGCATATTTCGCTCCCTTTTTCTACATTATAGCATATACTTTTTGGCATATACTTTATGTCTAATACTCTTGTTCACAAAGGCGTACTTAGATGCATGGTGTAAACATCTACGCCTTCTATATTGTGATGTCCCACTGTTTTGTAGCCTTTTCCTTCGTAATAAGGCACATTTTTGGCATTCTCTGTGTCGAGTCCAATCGTTTCTAGTCCCATTGCCCTCGTCTCACTGAGGAGCGTATCAAGAAGGTATTTTCCTACACCCATACCTTGGGCCTCGGGGCAAACTGCCACAAACACAATATAACCATGGGGGTGTTTGGGGCGATCACCTTCGGCTTTTGCCATATAACCATTGAGAAACCGCAAGGTGCCCCCAGGCATTTTAGTCTTTAGCAAATGAATGATCATTGCAAAGAGAAAAGACGGACGAAGATATCTCAGGGTGTCAAAAGGTCTACCGCTTCTCACCTCAAGACTTGCAATGCCCAGAGTATTTCCTTGTTCATCTTCAGCGATATAGAGCTTTTCGCCGGAACTTTGGGCTTTAATCACCATCATTTCCGCCATGGCCGCACTTGACCAGCCCGTTTCTCTTAAGTAGACAAAGAGGGGATCATCATTAAATGCAGGAACGATTACTGCGTTGGCAATATTCAGCAACTTTCTCTTTGTTAAGCCCCCTGCAAAATTCGGCGATATCGTTGCCGAATGATCTACCGCAAAGCTATAAGTCACTTTAAAAAGATAGACTGCGTAAATAAAGCGTAAGCTCATGGGGATGTGTACGGGCGACAATAATATCAGCGCAATTCC
>CALFXQ010000218.1 GCA_937958285.1 uncultured Fusibacter sp.
GAATATTGGGGGCAGGGCTTGGTGCCTGAGGCTGTTGAGGCCGTGCTCGCTTACGCCTTTACAGATTTAAACCTGAGCATGGTTACCGTGTACCATTATCCCTTTAACCATCAGTCCCGCGCTGTCATTTTAAAGGCGGGCTTTACTTACGAGGGAACCCTTCGGATGGCCACCCAGGCACCAGATGGGCGCATATTAGACGATGTCTGCTATTCGATGACCAAAGAAGAATGGCGCTCAAAAATGTCGTTTTAGAAATTGTGCGAGCATATTTCGGTAATAGGGCAAATCCATAAACGCGTAAACGCCAGTGCGCCTTGCAATGCGGTATAGCTTCATTATAAGCTTATAGTAGGCTCTATAAAAAGCGCCTCTACTCATGTGAGTGGGCTCTACCACAAGGTGTAAAAAGTCCCAGTCGCGAATATCTGTGCTGGTAATTTGATGGGCATAAGTATCGTAAAGGGGTGTACCTGGAATCGGAGTAAAGATCGAAATGGTCACATGGTGAAGCTTCTGTGCCACAACCCAGTTGTAGAGTCTGTCAAAGTCACTTTGTGTGGCTTGGTGGGAGACAATCATTAAACCAATTAAATAGCTCTTAGGTGCCAATGGCGCTAAAATTTCAACACACCGTCGATTCACATCTGCGGTGGTTTTTTTGTTGTATTGATTAAGGGTATGGGAGTCTATGGCCTCTAGCCCCACTAAAAAATATCTAAAGCCATATGCGCTCATGCGCGCGACGAGCTCTGGATGATTTGCGATATGGTCGGCACGGGCATAGCAGATAAATGTCTTTTTAATGCCTCTGGCGCTCAAACCATCGAGAAAATCGCTAACGCGCTTTGCATCCACTAAAAAGTCGTCATCTACAATTTGAATGGCCTCAACTTGAATGGTTTCAATTTCATCGAGTACTTTTTCGAGAGCGCGAGTCTGATAACTACCGCCTGCCAAAAGGGTGCAGTAGCAGAAATTGCACTGATGTGGGCAAGAAAATGCAGTTTTAAGCGTCGCCACGGGTGAAAGATCTAAGTAGCGGTAGTGCTGCTGATTCTGGTGAAAAAAGGTACGGTCGGGTATGGGTAGAAGATCGATGTCGGGTTTGGTCATGGTATTTACGTAGTAAGTACCATCTGATTTTTTATGCACCAATCCGTTAATGTTAGAAAAAGCTTCTACTTCTTGACCAAGGGTGCTTATAAGCTTTGCAAAGGACCAGACATCCTCCGAGCGGCACATGAAGTCTACATCTTTAGACATTAAGCGCCCATAGTTAAGCTGTACATGCACACCCCCTAATACAGTGACAATATTGGGGTTGTGGACTTTTGCAATGTTACAGTAATCGCGCATAAGATGCTCTTGGGTGATATAGCCCGTGATGGCCACCACGTGGGGGTTCACTTCAGCCAAGGCAACTTTGTAGCCTGTGGGGTCGATTAAGCCGTCAAAATAAAAGGGTTCATGGCCATAGGTCTTTAACGCGGTAGCCAGATATTCCAGTTCAAGGGGTTCGTTGTCTAGTATTTTGGTAAAGCTCAAGAGGTTTGGCGCTGGTGGTCTTACCAAGAGCACCCTTAGGTGTTGACTGGCCATAGGCTTTTGCATAGGACTCCCTTTGAGGTGTATTAGCGGGTGAGAAAGTTTTTTACATACACAGAAAACAGCGTTTTAAAGCCAAAGAGCATCTTTAAGGTGTTCTTAAGGGGGAATGCAGTGAGGGCGTATTTGACGCTATGCCAATTGCCATTCACTTTGAGCGTAAGCCTAATCACCTGAAAATAGTAGGCTTTTAACGACATCTTAGAAGGGCGAACCAGCACATCGCCAAAATTCCACTTTTCGTAGTCTTCTACGGGATACAGCAGTCGGTGTTTAAATTGCTCATAGAGCGCAGTCATAGGATGGGGCACAAGGGGCGAAAAGGTGATGAGTTCTGGTTTTAACCTGTCGATATAGCTTAGGAGATGGTTAAAATCGGTGCGGTCCCAGTCGGGGTGAATGATAAATGAGCCCCAACACGCGATTTTTGCAGCCTTTAGGGCATTGGTGGCCAAGAGGTTGTCGTCTATAGTTGCTGCTTTATTGTAATGGGTGAGTTGCTGATCGCTAAAGCTCTCGTATCCGACAATCACGGCGAGGAGTCCATTGGCGCGAAGGCGGGGGAGCAGCTCGGTTTTTTCTAGAATACTGTTCACGCTGCCATAGCACATATACTGTTTTTTAATCTGCCTCGCTTCGAGTAAGTCCATAAAGGTGGTTAATCGTTGGCTGTTGATTAAAAAATCATTGTCGCAAATCATAATATAAGGTTCATCGAGGGCTGCGATTTGGTCTACTATTTGATCGATGGGCACTTCGCGTACATCAGGACCCTCGAGGCGCCATCGAATACAGAAGTTACAGCGATTGCGACAGCCATAGGCCGTTTGCACCACTGCACAGGGTTGATATCCTATGTACTTATACGACTTGCGGTAGCGCGCTGTCACTGAGCGGTCGGGCACTATATACTCGTTGAGGCAAAATTCCCCCTCGTTTTGAAAATCTAGGTGCTGACTGTAAATGCCATCGATGGGACCTTTAGGCGCTTTGCCCTGCAGTTCCTCTATAAATTTTCTTATATTAGCTCTTGTGGTGGATTTAAACACATAGTCGATATCTGAGACAAAGTAGCAATCGGGAAAGCAAGTGGCCTGCACGCCACCTACCCAAACGGGAAGCTTGGGATTAAAGTGTTTTACGCCTTTTGCAATGTGCTTAACATTCTCCACATCGGTACACTGGGATGTGATGCCCACAGCATCGGGCTTAAAGGTGCTTAAATAGGTCTCTAGACTTCCTTTAGTTTCCACCATAAAGTCGGCGACCATCACATCACAGCCCATTTCTTTTAGTACGGTGGCGACGCATTCTAGTCCCATGGGTTCGCCGAATAGAAAATTGCGAACCGTGGTGATGTGCTTATTGACCCAGGGACGAATTAGCAAAATCTTCATAGCAACTCCTTAGATAATGTTAGGTGTGATGCCCAAGTGAATATGGTGGCGATAATAGAGATTCACATAGAGGTAAAAAAGGGTGCGAATAGGGTATTTTAGTGCGTGTGCGCTAAAGAGGGTGCGTCTGATGATCTGCCTAAAGCTATAAACTTCTTTGTAGAGTTGCCAATAGGCGGCCGTGAGTGCCTCGGGTGACATGTTTTTAGGCACATGCACGGCCTTGTCGCCGGTGTACTGATATACATCCTTGTTATACAATCGGTCACTTGTTGCCATTTGTTGAAAGAACAAAGTGCCTGGAATTGGTGTGAGAATGTAGAAGCGAGGCACTGCAATTTTCCACTGAGCCATCATTTCTGCAGTTTTTTCAATACTTTCGAGGGTGTCGCCATCTGCGCCAATCACCATTTCTGTAGAAAGTGCAATGCCGTGGCTTCTTATGGCATTTAACCATGCTTCATAGTGGTCAACCTTTGCCCAAGGCTTTTCGAGGGTATCTAAGCTCTCTTGTGAAATGCTCTCGAGGCCAAAAGACAGTGCGAAACAGCCACTGGTCGCCATCGCCTCTAGGAGCTCGGGGTCGCCGCCCACTGTGATTTCGCACTGGGTCATCCAGCGCATCTTCAGTGGTTTTAGCGCTTTGCAAAGGGCTAGGCTATAGCTGCGGTCGCTCAGTAGATTGTCGTCTAGTAACAAAAATTGACGAAAGCCCTGGGCTTTTACGGCTTTGATATCGCGTATCACATCTTCGATGGGCCGCTTGTGGTAAGTACCTTTATAGAGACAGGCAATGGAGCAAAAGGAACAGGTATTCACACAGCCTCTGCCAGCTTGTACGCCTGGATGTGCAGGTCGACGGCCTCCTGGTTG
>CALFXQ010000219.1 GCA_937958285.1 uncultured Fusibacter sp.
TTCTTTAGCGCGCAGTGTCTCTCATCTCAAAGAATATAAATCTCAAAAAAATAACCGTAAGACCACAAGTGACTTTTATGCTGATTAGCGTATTCATAACAACGTAGTACCAGGGAAAGGTTTCTGGAGTGAGAGCACCGACTCCTAATGCAAAGATAGAAATTGGTATCGTTAAGATGCCCACCATCATCCACTTTTCTATTAGCTGAAAGCGCTCTGTCGTTACCCAATGGATTGGCATTGTAAGATACTTCGTCATAAATATTGCCGCTAACACCGCCCCACCCTGGAATCCGCCGCCAGGCGAAAGATGCCCATTTATTGTAATATAAGCACCTGCAATGAGTATAAAAGGATACAGCATCGCCAATGTTCTAGACACCAACTCGGAGTGTATTGGAATCATATCGTACGCGCGCACGCCAAAGTTACTGTCGGTTCTGGAAAACAACCCTTCACGGTCGTCGTGAATCGATAGAAAAATAACCGCAATAACACTCACCAAGAGCAATAAGGCCTCGAACAGAGTGTCGTAATAACGATAATACAAGTAGATTGCCGTCACCACATTGGCCGCACCTGTTTCTATATAGGCCTGCGAAACATAGTAGCGATACATCGGAAATCCAAAGCGATTGGGATAAACTGAATTTAAGGAAATCATCCAGATCCCTACTGGCAGCAAAAATAATGCAAGCGCCATGCGTCGTCTGCTTATATCCCTTTTCATTCGAAAGCCTCCCACCCATCAATTTGAGGATTGACTTCTAAAAACTCTAGCGCCTTCTGATGTACATAGTTGGATAGATAGCTTTTTAGTGCATCGTTCTTATAGTTTTCGGGATGAAAAAAGATGCGAATAGACTCTGGCGTCTCTTCGACAATCAATGCATAGCTCCTCTTGTTGAGAATGGACTCAATATGCTCGGTTGTATGCACAAAGTGAGGCTCTAACTCTTGTTTTGCACAAAAGACTTCAAGTCTTTTAATCAATTGATTTTCGCGTTGCTTGTGATAGATAGAGTCGTCAAGTTCGTTTGAACTGTGACAGATATAGACAATAAATGTCTTATACTTCTGCAGCGCGACTAAGTATAGCACTGTCGCCAACGTAGATCCAACCACAGCTTCCGCTATTGCTACATCTGGGGCATTCAAGAGTAAATAGACAAAGGAACTGGCAAAGGACAAAGCGCCCATGTATATAACCGCTTGCCTCAGTCTCTGGGTTTGAACGGTGAGTATGGCAATGACTACTAAGGCGATTAATGAAAGTTGAAGCATGTTTTACCTCCTAACTCTCAGCCCACTTAAATAGGCACTACGCGCGACAGTATGGGTTAAAATTGGATTGATTACGAGCATTAAAAGAATAATCAGCAAGATCTTTAATGTAGACATATTCCATCCGGACTTAAGCGCTAACCCCAGTAAAAGTGTGAGATAGCCTACCGTGTCAATTTTTGAACCAATTAAAATACGCGGATAAAAATTCTTAAAACGATACAACCCGAAAACACCAAAGGCGATAAAAATCACACCTAAAACCATAAGGGCTCTAGAGAGCCAGAGAATAGCTTCTGCAATCATCGTGGTACTCCCTTCCTCATGTGTTTTGCTTGTTAATGAGCATTTTTGACATAAATGTGACACCAATGAAGCCGAGTAGACAATAAACCAATGCCACATCGAGAAGTATACTCGCCTGCTTTATGCACGCCAATAACACAATCATCATCACGAGCTTTGATGCGACTAAATTTAACCCGAGTAGTCGATCCCATACTGTAGGGCCAACTACAATGCGCCATGCACTTGCAAGTGTTAGAAATAATACAGTATATAGAATTATCATTTCGAATGTCATTTTTCTCTCCCGTGTGATGCCTTTGCATTGTTAAAAAACGGTTGTTTTAGCAACCGTCTTTCGAGTTTTCCCTTTATGCGCTCGCCTGCCAAGTGCATATCTTTTGTATCTGCCTTTAACCACAGGACCGTTAAAATTTCGCCAGAAACATCTAGTGTAATGGTTCCTGGTGTCAGAGTGATCGCATTGGCCAGTATACTTCTGTGGTAGTCGTCCTCGAGATAAGACTCAATTTCGACTACACTCACATTGATATTACCTTTAATAATAACACCCATCGTCGAAAATCCAGAGGCGTAGATTTCGTAGATTAATCCAATGCCAAAGTAAGCAAGGTGAAGCAAGTCAAGTGGGTAATGGTCGTAGTAAGAGGTCTCGAGCAAATAGCGCTCGGTAATGAGCAAACTAAAAGTGCCCACCACAAGGCCCATCAATAGG
>CALFXQ010000220.1 GCA_937958285.1 uncultured Fusibacter sp.
ATTCCGATTTCAGGAGCTGTACTGAATGACCAACTTGTGTTTAAGTTAAATGGCGATGCTGCAGTGCCTGTTGGCGATGATGGCTCACCGGTATTGCCTATCTCGTATAATGGTACCACCTATCTACCACTAAAGGCCATTGGCAATCTGCTCGGTCTTTCCATCAACTATGAGGGCATAACCAAGACTGTTTTAATTTCAACCCTTTCAAATGGCACTTCAGTATCAGCTGAAAGCGCACAAAAAACAAACAAGCTCATCCCCATTTCGAATGTCGTTTTAAACAGTCAATTAAAATTTAAACTCAACCAATTTGCGGTATTGCCGGTTGGTGAAGATGGAACCCCAGTGTTGCCCATTTCTTATAACGGCACAACGTATTTACCCATAAAAGCAATTGGAAATCTGTTGGGTCTGAGCGTAGCATTCGATGTTGCTTCGAAAACGGTGATGATCGCAAAGGGAAGTGGCACTCAAACACCTGTCGCTACACAGCCACCAGCAACTACAAAAGCACCTGCTGTTACCCAAGCGCCGAGCGACGCTCAAGGAGCGGGCTGGTATCTTGTTAAGTACGCACTTGACGATGGTACAGGCACCTACGGTTCCGATAAATCTTCCTTTACTGGCTCAAAGAACAATATGATTATGACTCATAATCGCTACGATGCTAAAGGCAACCTAGTTGCAGGGTCAACACATCAAACCATCTGGGTGGATCCTCCTAGTGTTCTAAAAGTAGGCGAGAAGGTGTCTTTACAGTATGAGACTAAGCAAATTAGTTCAAAAACGTGGACCATGGGCAGTATTGTGCAACAAAGCGCCAATCTCGACCAGGGTATGGGTGTGGGCTTTATCGCTGCCGATGGCACTCAATACATCACCAAAGATTTCCAAGGCGTTTTAACTTCAACTAAAGCTATAGAAAAAGGCGTTAAAGGCAAACTTCGCATTCTGCAAGTCAATATAGGCCGCAATTACAAGGCTATTTACACGTATGAATGGCGGGATTAGGAACTTATGCTTTGTCCGATTAACTTTAAAAACCCCTCAATAAAAAGAGGGGTTTTGCTTTTTTGTGGTTGTTTTCTTAGCAGGTGTTGCGTCTCACTTCATCATCATGGATTTATGTTCACCCATTCAAAGCGATTTACATCGAATAGGCCACGATCAGTGATTTTTAAAGCGGGAATTACGGGAAGTGCTAAAAAACTCAAGGTCATAAAGGGCTCGAGTCTTGGATCAATGCCAAGCTCAGAAATAGCCATTTGTCTCAAATCATATAGGGTATTCGAAACGATTTCCATTGGCTCAGGCGACATTAATCCTGCAATGGGCAGTGCTAGAGCCCCGCAAACAATGCCATTTGCTACAACCACAATTCCCCCTTGCAAGTGCTTGAGATGATTGACAGCAAGTGCCATATCTGAGTCTGAATCGCCAACGACAATAATATTATGGGAATCGTGAGAAATGGAAGTTGCAATTGCACCTCCTCTTAAATGAAAATTCTCTACCAATCCAATGCCAATATTATCGGTTTTGCCATGCCGCTCAACAACGGCAATTTTAACCACGTCAATTAGGCTGTTGGCTTGAAAATTCCCCACCGCATCTTGATAAACTCTGCGCATTACCGCTTCTGTGAGAATGGAACCCGGCGTAACGCGAATCACTTGTACAACGTCACTTTTAAGTGGTAAGGTAAATTGCTCATTGCGAATGGTTCCGATTTTTACAGTATCTACAACCCCCTCTGTTGTGACAGCTTCACATGTAAACAAGGGTTTCAAGTCTTCGGCAACGCGCTCGCCCCGCTTATACACCGCTTGAATGTTGAAATTCTGAAAATTGTCAAACACAATTAAATCCGCATCATAGCCTGGTGCAATGGCGCCGATGTCCCTCAGCTGATAACACCGTGCGGCGTTGATTGTCCCCATTTGAATGGCCGTTATTGGATCGACGCCAAGTCGTATGGCCATGCGCACATTGTGGTCGATGTGGCCCTCTTTAAGCAGGTCTTCTGGGTGCTTATCGTCTGAGCAAAACATGCATTGTTGTTTTGTATGGTCGTTTACACCGGCGATAAGCGCTTCCAAATTGCGAGCAGCAGAGCCCTCTCGAATGGCGATATACATGCCAAGGCCAATGCGCTCTTGCATTTCTTCTAATGTGGTACATTCATGTTCTGTGCGTATACCATTTATCACATAGGCATTTAGAGATTTTCCAGAGATAGCCGGCCCATGCCCATCTACCATCATACGATCTGCCATAGCTAGTTTCTCGATCATATCGCGCTCGCCTTGAATAACCCCCGGATAATTCATCATCTCCCCAAGCCCTAGCACTCTGGGATGCCCAGTCATCGTGGATAAGGCTGTCGCATCTAAAATAGCGCCTGCATTTTCAAAGGGCGTAGCGGGCACACAAGAAGGGAGCATAAAAAAGCCATTTAACGGCGTGTTTTCAGTGGCATCTAACATATACTGAATGCCCTGCAAACCCAGCACATTTGCGATTTCATGAGGATCTGCGACAACTGTTGTGGTCCCCCTTGGCACGATGATTCTAGCCAGCTGATCTGGTGTTACCAAAGTAGACTCTAAGTGCATATGCGCATCGATTAAACCTGGGGCCACATATTGCCCTTTAAGATCGACTTCAACTTCGCCTTGGTAATCGCCGACTCCAATAATCTTTCCGCCATCTATGCCAATGTTCGAAGCGATGATTTTGCCATTAAACACATTTACCACGCGGCAATTTCTTAAAACCAACGAGACTTTGCGGTCTCCTCGCGCTAGCGCTGCACGTTTCATCATCTTTTCAATTTGATCCATATACCCTCCTGTTGCAAACATCGATCTATAAACTCATACCCTTTCCATGGTATAAAAAACCCCGCGAATCAAAATCGCGGGGTTTAATAGCACCTTGTTTATCCGATAAGCTGGGTGACAGAAGGCAATGAGCAGCCACAGCCTCCGTTTTGATCGAGTACAATATCTTCTAAATTATATCCAGCTATTTCGAGTTGCGATACCGTTTGTCTCACAAAGGTTTCGCTGCCCACTACATAAAAATAGGGCGATTTCACATAGGCTTCTTGAAGGTGCTCTAAAACACTTTCAAGCTTTATTCTAAAGTTTTGGCGATTCTTTGTATAGATCGACTGAAACTGAGGAAGTGTTCGGCTTATTTCTTCAAAGGTCTCGCGATAGATTTCCCCCGTCGCATCGACATTGAGCTGAATCATAGCGGGAATTCCCTCTATATTCTCGCGATAGGCTTTTATGAGGGCGCATACTGCCGCAATGCCTACGCC
>CALFXQ010000221.1 GCA_937958285.1 uncultured Fusibacter sp.
TATAGAGTAAATCCCACATAAAAGCTTCGTATTCTGCTCGTAGTGGTTTTATCTGAACAGCCATTGTGGCCTCCTAGATTCTAATAACGCGTTACCTCTTCGAGCTCACAACCCATAAGATCAACGACTACTGACTCAATGATAACAGGTGTAATTGGCTTATCTCGACCATCCGTTTGAACGCTGGCAATTGCATCGACAACCTCTATACCTTCTGTTACGCGACCAAATGCAGCATAGCTGTTATCTAAGTGCGGTGTATCTACATGGCAAATAAAAAACTGTGAGCCCGCAGAGTTTGGCGACTGCGCTCTGGCCATCGACAATGTGCCGCGCGTATGTTTGATGGTGTTGTTAACACCATTTCCTTTAAATTCACCTTTTATATGATGACCTGGTCCACCCATACCCGTACCGTCAGGACAACCACCTTGTACCATAAAATTGGGTATAATTCTGTGGAAGCTCAAGCCATTGTAGTACCCTGTGTTTATTAGGCTTACAAAATTAGCGACAGATTGAGGTGCGCTTTCAGGATATAGTTCAATCGTAATTATGCCCTTGTCTGCAATATTCATTTTTACAACTGGATTTGCCATAATTTCCTCCTGGAATGGTTCATTTAGTTTTTTTGTTCAGTTTGAGATTCTCGTGAATCTCTGTGCAATATGTACGATACAAGGCGCTTATCCTCGTATGTAAAACAGCCGCTAAATATATCATTACTGTGGTAAATCACGTCGAGAAAGTGACAATCCCCCTCCCACAATGGCAATTCTAGAAGATTTTCATCTTCAACCCAATGTAGTGTGCCTTCGTTGCAATCGATTAAATCACCCTCAAAATGGTGGCACTCATAAATAAAGCACAACCAATCATTTTGACCATCAAAGTTTGGAAAACTCAAATGGCCTCGATACCACAACTTTTTCGCTTTTAGGCCCGTCTCTTCCAATATTTCTCTTATTGCACAGGTCTCCGGACTTTCACCAGATTCCATTTTTCCGCCAATGCCATTGTACTTCCCACGGTGGTAATCTTGATCTTTTTTATTGCGATGCAACATTAAAGTTTTGCCTTCGCTCCTTATGTAGGAGAGCGTCGCTATGATTGTCGCCAAATGCACGGCCTCCTCTAGACACAATGAAAACCCATGGTTAGACAGCGACTAAAAAAACTGTCGCTGTGTGGTTTTACATCTACCCAAATTTTTTTATATCCTAGCTTTGCATAATGTAAGGCCACTTGTTGTACAAGACATGTACCCAGATGTTGTCCACGAAAATTGTCTTCAACACCAATTGCACCGATATAAGGTAGACCTTCATTGACGTAACTTATAATAAAACCGATATAGTACTGCTCTTTACTATTCAACAACAGAAAGATACCCTCTGGGTAGAATCCTTCAACGGCATCCCATTTATCTCCCCAGGGGCGCATATGATAACAACGTTTGTAAATTTGTGGTACCACTTCGCGGTGTAAAAGCGGGTCATACTGAACCATCTCTACACCATCCACTAGCGATGCAGGGTGAGTGAGAATTTCATGGATGTCCGCTTTCATTGTTTGATTACGCAACATAGATTTTCCGCCTTTTGGATGCCTTATACATCAATACCTAGAACGGCAATCGCACCTTTGCCATGCACATTCCTGGAGACGCTCAAAGAGCGTTTCCATTTCGACCATCAGATTATCTGGTATGGAGTCTACACTATCTGCCTCATAACCTTCTAATTGCTCCATAACCTTTTGAGCATTATAAAGCGTTAAACAATCGTCTTCTTGATCGCAGTCTTCACAGCAGAAACACTCCTGATGACCCGTAATAAAGCTCTTAAACTCCCGAATTCTTTCTATCATGCGCAATACCCCCTTATTTAAAAGGTATACCCATCGAAGAGAAGTTATCGCAATTTTTTTATGATTTTCTTTGGTGAGCCTGGAGTATGTTTGAGCCAATGCTTCTCTTGTTGTTGTCGTTCAAAGTGAATGTCGTAACCGCGATCTTTAAAGATTTGATTGATTAAATCCCAAGCCTTGTACTTGCCTTTTCGGTTTTCAGCAGAAACGGGAAGCAGCAAACTAGGATTCACTATCCCAAGGGTTTCTTGAATCACTTTGAGATGACTTACGAGTTCACTGTTCTTTAGCTTGTCAAGCTTGGTACAAAATACATACCCACTGTATCCCGCATCGCGTATATAGTCGTACATCATGATATCGTAGGCATTGGGGGCATGACGAATATCCACAAGTAAGAATACCTCTAACAGATTCTCCCTTTCTTGAAGATAGGCTTCTATATATTCGCCCCAACGTTCCTTTGTCGACTTTGCAACTCTTGCAAATCCATAACCAGGGAGATCGACGATGCGGAAAACATCGTCGATATTGAAGAAGTTAATGGTTTGGGTTTTCCCTGGTTTGCCACTTGTTCGTGCAAGGCCGTTGCGATTGAGCAACATATTTAAGAGTGAAGATTTGCCAACGTTAGAGCGCCCTGCAAAGGCAAGCTCTGGTACATTGGGCTCGGGATATTGATGTGGTTCAACGGCGCTCGTTATAAACTCGCTCTTTTTAATTTTCATTCTTGGCCACTTCCGGCAAGTGAATCAAGGCAACTTGTAACACTTCATCCATATTGCTCACAGGGAAAAATTCAAGACCCTTTCTCACTTCTTGTGGAATCTTTTCAATGTCCTTTTCGTTTTCTTTGGGGAGTATGATTGTTTTTATGCCCGCACGTGCAGCAGCGAGAACTTTCTCTTTGAGTCCGCCAATTGGCAGTACTCTACCCCTTAGAGTAATTTCACCCGTCATGGCAACTGTTCTCTTCACTGGTATTTTGGTCAAGGCCGAGATCATTGCAGTTGCCATTGTAATTCCGGCAGATGGACCATCTTTAGGTACAGCGCCCTCTGGAATATGGATATGCAAATCTAAATCCTTATAAAAATCCGATTCGATACCCAGTGCTTCTGTTCGAGAGCGCATATAACTAAAACCAGCTTGTGCAGATTCCTTCATAACATCGCCCATTTGCCCAGTAAGTTGAAGCTTACCAGTGCCTTTCATTGGGGTTACCTCAATCTGGAGTGTGTCACCACCTACAGATGTCCAGGCTAAGCCCGTCACGATACCCACTTCATCTTTTAGGCTAATTTCATCGTATCGGTAACGAGGTTGTCCCAAGTATTCTGTGAGTATGGCTTTGTTAATACGCACTGTCTTTGTTTTCTTTTCGACAAGGCGCGTCACCGCTTTACGGCAAAGAGCACCTATTTTTCTTTCGAGTTCACGTACACCAGCCTCGCGCGTATAGCCACTTACAACTTCCTTAAGCATATCTCGGCTAATCTTAAATAGATCTGGTGTCAAACCATGCTCTTTCATTTGCTTTGGCAATAAGTAGCGCTCACCGATTTTAAGCTTTTCAAACTCTGTATATCCAGACACTTCAATGACTTCCATGCGATCGAGCAATGGTCTTGGGATTGTCTGTAGAGAATTTGCCGTTGTGATAAACATCACTTTGCTCAAATCAAATGGTACCTCTAAATAGTGATCCATAAAAGTACTGTTTTGCGCTGGGTCTAAAACCTCTAGTAGCGCAGAAGCAGGATCTCCTCTAAAGTCACTGGCTAGTTTATCTATCTCATCGAACAAGAAGACTGGATTACTCGTACCTACTTCTTTGATCGCAGATATAATCCTACCTGGGATAGCGCCAATATAGGTTCTTCTGTGACCGCGGATTTCTGCTTCGTCGCGCACGCCACCAAGTGACATTCTAGTAAATTTGCGATTTAAAGATCTTGCAATAGACTGGGCAATAGATGTTTTACCAACACCAGGAGGGCCCACCAAACAAATGATTGGGCCTTTTAGGCTCTTGGTCATCTGCCGTATAGCTAGATATTCCAATACTCTCTCTTTAACATCCTTTAAACCATAATGGTCTTCATCGAGTATCTGTCTTGATTTTGCTATATCTAATTGATCTTTAGTGGGCTTTTGCCAAGGCAAATCGGCAATCCAATTGAGATAGGTGCGAATTACCCCTGACTCTGCCGAACTCTGGGTCATTTTGGAATAGCGGTCCAATTCTTTCTCGACCTTTTCACGCACTTCTTTAGTGAGTTTTAACTTGTCGAATTTTTCTTTGAATTGCATAATTTCTTCGTCGAAATCGTTGTCGTCGCCAAGCTCTCTTTTAATCGCTTTTAATTGTTCTTTTAGATAATACTCTTTTTGAAGTCGATTGATTTGGGCTTTTACTTTCTCGTTAATATCCTTTTCGACTTCTAAAATTTCGACCTCTTTTAAGATTAACTCGTATATCAGCTGTAGCCGAACTACGACATCAACAGCCTCTAAGATTTGTTGCTTCTGAGGAATTTTAAGGGTGAGATGCGATGCTACCACATCTGCAAATCTCGATGGTTCATGGATAGATGATATTGAAACAAGCACATCGGAAGAGATGCGATTTGACATGCTAATATACGTTTCAAATGCTGAGATAATCGCACGCATATAGGCTTCAGCTTCTTTTGATACCTCGTTTGAATCCGAAGGAAAGATCTCTACCACTGCGCGAATAAATGGCGTTTCTTGTTCAATCTCAACAATGCGGGCTCTCGCTACTCCTTCGACGAGAACGCGAATCGCATCACCTGGCAATTTGAGCATCTGTTTAATCTTCGAAACAGTGCCCAACTGATAGTAATCATCATGGGTAGGCAAATCCACATCGATATCTTTTTGCGTGCTTAAAAAGATTAACTGTTCTTTGAGCATGGCTTCTTCTAGGGCTTTGATTGACTTATCTCTACCTACATCGAAGTGTAAAACCATATGTGGGAACACCGATAATCCTCTTAAGGGAATTAAAGGCATCAATTTTTCGTTAGTTTGTTTTGACATAAGTCACCTCATTTAAAACATAAGACCACTGCAAGCAGTGGTCAGACGTCAGTAGGCCGACGAACGGCTTAGGATGCATTTTCTTTTTCTTTTTTATGTTTAATTGTCTTATTCTCACCGAGTACAAGAGTTGGTGGCACGGTACCATTGATAGCCTCTTTTGTAACAAGGCATTTAACCACATCGTCGCGATGTGGGATTTCGAACATGATTTCGAGCATTACGCCCTCTAAAATTGTTCGAAGACCTCTGGCACCTGTGTTTTTCTCGATGGCTTGCTTAGCGACCAGACGAAGGGCATCTTCGTCGAAATCGAGCTCTACTTGATCTAATTCGAAGAGCTTCTGGTATTGTTTTACCAGAGCATTTTTAGGTTCTCTGAGGATGCGCATAAGTGCTTCTTCGTCGAGTTCGCCTAGTGATACAACCACCGGTACACGTCCGACGAATTCAGGTATGAGCCCAAACTTAAGTAAATCTTGGGTTTCGACCTTTTCGAAGAGCGTTCCCACTTTTACGTCTTTTTTACTTTGTATATCTGCGGCAAATCCAAGGGACTTTTGACTGACGCGATTTTGAATAATTTTATCTAGGCCAGAAAAAGCACCACCGACGATAAACAAAATATTCGTTGTGTCAATTTGCAAAAACTCTTGATGTGGGTGTTTACGCCCACCTTGTGGAGGAACACTTGCAACTGTGCCCTCTAGCATTTTAAGAAGTGCTTGTTGTACACCTTCGCCAGAAACGTCTCTTGTGATTGAAGGATTCTCAGATTTTCGGCTGATTTTATCGACTTCATCGATATAAATAATTCCACGTTCAGCTTTTTCGATATCGTAATCTGCCGCTTGAATGAGCTTAAGCAGGATGTTTTCCACATCTTCACCAACATAACCCGCTTCAGTTAAAGATGTGGCATCGGCAATGGCAAAGGGAACATTTAAGATTTTTGCTAGGGTTTGCGCCAGCAGTGTTTTACCTGAACCCGTTGGACCAATTAGCAACACATTGCTCTTTTGGAGTTCAACATCAGATTTTTTAGAAGTTGCATTAATGCGCTTGTAGTGGTTATATACCGCTACTGCCAATGTCTTCTTGGCGCGCTCTTGTCCGATGACATAGCTATCCAAGGTATTTTTAATCTCTTGAGGCTTTGGCAAGTGATCTAATTCTAGATCCATCTCTTGATCAAATTCCTCGTGGATAATTTCCTGGCACAGCTCAATACATTCATCGCAGATATATACGTTTGGTCCTGCGATCAAGCGCTTGACCTGCTCCTGTGACTTGCCACAAAAGGAACACTTTAAATGCTTTTTGTCATCGAATTTCATATCTCACCTCAAATGCCTTAAACGCTTATGTGCGCTTTACAAGGACTTTATCAATTAAACCGTATGTCACAGCTTCTTCTGCAGACATAAAATTGTCTCTATCTGTATCTCTTTCTATTACTTCTAGTGGTTGTCCGGTGCGCTCAGCCAAAATCGCGTTTAAATTGCTTCGCATTTTTAAAATGCGTTCTGCCTGAATTTTTATATCACTCGCTTGACCTCTTGCGCCGCCTAATGGCTGATGAATCATGACCTCGGCATTTGGCAGTGCATAGCGCTTTCCCTTTGCTCCCGCCGTAAGTAAAAATGCGCCCATGCTTGCAGCCATGCCCACGCAAATCGTTGAAACGTCGGGTTTGATGTGTTGCATTGTGTCGTAGATGGCCATACCTGCAGTGATTGAACCGCCAGGACTGTTAATATAAAGACTTATATCTTTATCGGGATCATCTGCTTCTAGAAAGAGCATTTGTGCCACAATAACACTTGCAGATTGGTCTGTTACTTCGTCGCCAAGAAAGATGATGCGATCTTTAAGTAGTCTTGAATAAATATCGTAAGAACGTTCACCACGGCTGGTTTGTTCAACTACATAAGGAATTAATGTCATTTTTTTCACCTCGTAAGTTCAAATAGTGCTTCGGGTTTAGTGTGCTAAATTCAGTGTACCTTAGAAATATTAACAAGATTTGAACAAACTAAAAAAGCGGTATGCATAATACAGGAATAGGGTCCATATCCCTATGAACCCTGCTCACCTTGATTATTCAACTATTGCTGAATGGCATTTGCCACGAGGAAATCAACTGTTTTACGTGACTCTACACTGCCTTTAATCATGGCAAAATCATCGCGTGCATAGACTTTTTTTACTTTTTCTAAAGTGGACTTTTGAATGTCTGCGATGCGTTGAAGCTCGGCTTCTACTTCATCTTCTGTCGCCTTAAGCGCTTCTACCTTTGCAATCGTCTCAATGACTAATGAGGTTTTAACGCGATTAGCAGCATCGTCTTGCATACGCTCTTTAAGATCTTCTTTAGTAGTGTTTGTATACTTGAGGTAGTTCTCAAGATCAATACCTTGGTAGCGCAGCTGATAGTCAAAATCCATCAACATGTTTTCGATTTCGCTTTCTATCATAACTGCAGGTAATTCAATTTGAGTATTTTCGACTACAGCAGCAACTACGCGTTCACGAAGTTCGCTATTTGATCGCTCTTTAGCAGCAGTTTCGAGTTTTTCTCTGATGGATGCTTTAAAAGCTTCGAGTGTGTCAAATTCTGAGACGTCTTTAGCAAATTCATCGTCTAGTTCTGGCATCTCTTTATACTTAATTTCGTTTATCGTCACTTGGAACACCGCTGGCTTCCCAGCTAAATGCTCAGCGTGATACGCCTCAGGGAAGGTTACATTGACAACCACCTGATCGCCAGTGTTTTTTCCAATTAATTGGTCTTCAAAAGTGTCGATAAATGACTTTGAACCAATTATAAGGCTGTGATTTTGTGCAGTGCCCCCATCGAATGGCACATCGTCAATGCTACCTGCGTAGTCGATGACTACTGTATCACCTGTTTGGACAGGTCTATTATCTATAGTGATCATGCGTGCGCTCATATTGCGCTCTTTGTCGAGTTCTTGTTCGATATCGGATTCTGAGATTTCGTGAGAAACCGCCTCAACAGAGACACCTTTATAAGCACCTAATTGAACTTCTGGCTTAACAAACACGGTCGCTTCAATTACTGCATCTTGACCTTTGCCGATTTCTAAAATGTCGATTTCAGGACGATCTACTGTATCGAGTTCTAATGCCTTTACTGCTGCTTCGTAAGCATCTGGCAATGCGATATTGATTGCTTCTTCAAAGAAGACCCCTTCACCGTATTGCATTTCGATCATCTTTTGCGGCGCCTTTCCCTTTCTAAAGCCTGGGATATTAAAGCGACCCTTACCTTTTGCATAGGCTTGTACAATTGCTTTGTCAAATGCCGCTGCAGGTACTGTAAACTTAAAAACTACCTGATTGTTTTCTTTTTTGATTAGCTCTGCCATTTCTTCCTCCTATATGACCTCGTTTACGAGGGTTTAGCTCAAAGAGGGTACACTTACTAGCTCTTTGGCATTCGATGCATAATGGATTTCAACCTAATACATCTTATATCATTATTTCGGCAATGTAAACACTCAAGTGTTTAAAAAAACGAAATGCCTATATCCTTTTGTATAAGTGTATGGTAAAATACGCATATTACGCAAACGTATTCCTAAAAATACGAACAAGGCTACTACGCCTGACCAGTCCTAGACGATCAGAAACGGGTTTTTTTTTATACCTATCACAGTCTACAGACGACGCATACCAAGCCCATTTACCCCACACAAAGCGAGGAATGAACTTATGGTTTACGCCAATCAGTACACTGAACGCGAACTGCACAAGCAACACAAGCGGCGGATTTTACTTGTTTTCCCCTTTAGTTTTATGATCTTCGGACTGTTTATTTGTCTAATCGAGCAAAGAAATCTGTTAGATGGGCTTAAATCAATCCTACTATCGCCAACTACGCTTTTGACTGATTTTTTGGCCATAGGGGGCATCGGTGCAGCATTTATCAATGCTGCCATTATCGGTTTTGTGAATATTTACCTGCTTAAACGCTATGAAATGCGCGTTAATGGATTGCTTATTGCCGCCCTTCTTACAGTGCTCGGTTTCTCATTTATTGGCAAGAATTTCTTAAACATTTTACCTTTGTATTTAGGTGGTTACCTCTATAGTAAATATCAGCGCATTCCAACCAAAAACATACTCTTGGTAATGATGTTTAGCACTGCCTTGTCGCCATTAGTTAGTGAGATTACATTCGGTGGCATCTTCGACACGGGTATTAACTACTTAATGGGTATTATTTCAGGCACACTTATTGGCTTTATTATTATTCCCTTATCTTCACATATGATGCGCTTTCACGATGGTTATAACCTCTATAACATAGGCTTTACAGCTGGCATATTGGGCATGGTCGTCACCAGCTTTCTCCGAAGCTTTCATCTCGATATACAACCGGTCTACATTGTTTACGAAAACCAACATTTTGGCATAATAGCCTTGCTCATTTCTCTATTCATCTATCTAATTTGCGTAGGAGTCTGGATTAATCCTAACGCGCTAAAGAGTTATCGCACTATTTTCTATTATAAAGGTCGTACGGTGACCGACTTCACTTCGCTTACTGGCTACGGCATGACTTATGTGAATATGGGCGTTATGGGCTTACTAGGACTAGCACTTGTGATACTTCTTGGCGGCCATGTTAATGGACCAATAATGGCCGGCTTATTTACAATGGTAGGCTTCGGAGCATTTGGAAAGCACCCTGGTAACTGTTATCCAATTGTTATTGGCGTACTACTCGGTGGACTCTTTTATAATGTAGATTTTAGTAGCACGGCATTTATAATCTCGGTACTCTTTAGTACCACAATCGCACCAATCGCTGGAACATTTGGCCCTATAATCGGCGTTCTTGCGGGTATCCTTCACTTGACCTTGGTGACGAATACTGGTATAATCCACGGTGGCATCAATCTCTATAACAACGGCTTTGCCGGCGGATTGGTCGCAGGATTTCTCGTACCAATAATTGATGCCTTTAGAAAAGGAGACCAACGCGCGTGAGACACGAAATCAAAAAGGTTTGCCGAATCGTCGATGAGTTAACCACACTTCTACTTAGCAAAGATACCAACGAGGTCGATTTTAAAATTGTCACTCAACCCGATCGATCCATTATCAACATCGTCGATTACAACACACGCTTCGAAGATGCCTACATCGACCATCTCAGACTCACGCTCAACAGGCAACGCCAGACAGAAATCGAAGAATACTATTGGCAACTCACTGGAGAAACAGATTCCGATGACGAAATCACTTTGGTAGGCGCAATGATTGATACCGCTACCATTGAAAAACGCGACGGCAATCTTTACATTCAGCTCATTCGCTTAGTCATTTGATTTGATTTGATTTGATTAGATTTGATTTAATACTATTTACTTTAGTTTGATTCTTTTAATTTATACATCCGCCCTTGTGGCACTCTATAAAATATTCAAAACACCTAGGCGATTCAAACCTAGGTGTTTTGTGTTTTCACTCACTTTGTCAATCCGGTTTAGTCACCAAATTCCCAAATGTGCTTTGCCATTGGGAAAGGATCTAGCGCCCGGTCCATAATGCCATGTACATAAGCCAACATCACACCGTAATTTACAATTGGCACGCCAAACTTCTTTGCCTGCTCTATACGGTGATCCATTGCTGCCTTGTTGAGCATACAGGCGCCGCAATGGACAATCAGATCATATTGCTTCACATCTTCAGTGAAGGTGACCCCTGCCACATGATCAAAGTGCAGTGTCTTACCAGTCATCTGTCTCAACCAGCGCGGAATCTTTACGGTGCCAATATCGTCAGATTGCTGGTGGTGTGTACACCCTTCTGCAACCAATATTCTTGCGCCGTCTTGCAATTTATCTATGGCCTTTGCCCCGCGCACCAATTCGATCAAATCCCCTTTGTAACGGGCAAATAAGATAGAAAAACTCGTTAAGGGAATATCTCTAGGCGTGTCTGCACTGACTTTTAGAAATGCCTGTGAATCGGTAATGACCAATTTGGGCTTTTTACCCAAATGATTGAGTGTCTCTCTGAGCTCGTGTTCTTTAGTGATAATGGTAATGGCATCGCTTTCTAAAAGATCGCGAATGGTCTGCTGCTGAGGCAGAATCAATCTCCCCTTTGGTGCTGCTTTGTCGATAGGGGTTACCAATACTACAAAATCACCCGGCTTAACCAAGTCGCCAACTAACTTAAACCGATCGTCTTCTGGAGGCTTTAAGGTTCCAAGCATTCGCCTCAACGCTTTGATACCCTCACCACTAAGGGCACTAACCAGAGCCACTGGTACACCGTAGCGCTTCTCCAAGTTGGCAATATCGTGAGCCATTGGGCGATAACTGTCAATCTTATTAATCACCATTATAAATGGTGTAGCCTTCTCTTTTAAGGCCTCGATAATCTCGATCTCAAAAGAAGAGATACCCACCTGAGCATCGACGATAACTAGGGCAATATCTGTCTTGGCCAACACTTCGTAGGTCTTTTTAATGCGCAGTGCACCGAGTTCACCCTCATCGTCAATACCAGCAGTATCGATTACCACAACAGGCCCAAGGGGCAATAATTCCATCGCCTTATAGACAGGATCTGTTGTTGTGCCTTTGATTTCAGAGACAATGGCCAAGGTCTGGCCCGTTATAGCATTTATAACCGAGGATTTTCCGGCATTTCTCATACCGAAAATCGCTATATGAGGTCTTTCTGACCGCGGGGTGGCATTTAAACTCATCATTTACTCTCACATTCTTAATAATTTGCCTCTGGGATTAGCCTCGTCGTCCTGGTATGCCCGGCGAAGTTATTTCCATAGGGGTTATAAGTTTCCTATAGGTTTCACTGCTCATGATACCGCGAGAAACCACAAGCGCTTCTAGAGAAACGCCTGTCTCGAGGATTTCCTTAGAAAGGGCGGCAGCTTGGTCGTAACCGATATAATGCGAAAGTGCCGTCACCATCGCAGTACTATTATTTAGGTGTTCGGCCAAGCGATGAACATTGGCTTCAATACCTTCTATCGCATATCGCGTAAAGCGATCAACTCCGTTTATCAACAAGTCTAAGCTCTCAAGAAAACTATGTGCGATAAGCGGCATAAAGGCGTTTAATTCTAACTGCCCACTGGCTGCTGCCCATGTAATTGCACTATCGTTTGCCATAACTTTTATTGAAACCGTACCCATCATTTCTGCAATTACAGGATTAATCTTCCCTGGCATAATGGTAGAGCCCGCTTGCCGTTCTGGCAAAGTCAATTCTCCAAACCCACCTCTTGGACCACTGTTCATCAGTCGAAGGTCGTTTGATATCTTCAAGAGGGTCGTCGCGGACGCTTTAAGTAAACCTGATGCTTCCACAAATACATCTGTATTTTGAGTGGTGTCTATGGGGTATTCACTGCGCGCTAAACCGAGTCCGGTGATGCGCTGCAAGGCATCTGTCACCCGAAATATATAACCTTGACTCGCATTAAGTCCTGTGCCAATGGCCGTGCCGCCAAGATTTACTTCTCTTAAGCGCTCTTCGACCTTGTAGATGCGCCATCGATCGCGACTGACGGCCTTTGCAAAAGCGCCAAAGCTTTGTCCGAGGGTAATGGGTAGCGCATCCATCAGCTGGGTGCGACCCAGTTTTAGCACCTCAGAAAACGCCTTCTCCTTTTCTTGAAGTGCCTCCTGTAAATCTGAGAGTACCTCTGAAAGACGTCTCAATTTGTAAATTGAAGCAATTCTTAAGGCGGTGGGATACACATCATTGGTAGACTGAGACAGATTCACATGGTCTAGGGGATGCAAAATGTGGTAATCTTCTGTGCCGTAGCCATGCATGCTCAGGGCTAATCCGGCGATTACCTCGTTCACATTCATATGCGTGGATGTTCCGGCACCACCTTGCAATGGATGCGTGGGAAATTGCCTCATAAAGGCTGTTCGAAAATCCGCACTCAGCAATTTGTCACACGCTTCTATAATCCATTGTCCTTTTTCATTCGATAAGTGTCCAGATGCCATATTTGCTTCACAACACGCCTTTTTTACTAGAATGATCGCCTCAATGAGATTCGGATGGACTGTTTCTGGTCCTATGTTGAAATTGTCAATTGCACGTTTTGTTTCACCACCATAGTATATCATCTAAATATCGCCTTTCCTAGTAAAGTTGTCGGAATTACACTTCCCGATCAGACGCTTTTGCCAATAGAACAGTTAATGCACGCTTGCAAGATGGATAGTCATAGCCTTGTCGCATTAAATACGCGATCAAGCGCTCGCCAGTCTTTGGGTCTTTTTCTCTGCCGGAACTGGTGAGCTGCCGCCATTTTTTTGATGCCTTCTCGTTGATCAAATCGACAGCATCCACATCTATCTGGCTCAGTGCTTCTTCAATCCAATGAGGCTTTACATGATACGCTTTTAGTTTTTCTTTCATCACAAAGGCACTGTTTTTGTATTGGTGGTTTTTCACCCATTGACATGCAGTGCGTTTATCGTTTAATAGATTCTCTTCTAGCAGCCGATCGATGGTGATTTCTATGGCCTCAGCATCATGATTTCTTTGCAACAATTTAACGCGCATCTGCTGAACAAAGTGATCACTTCCACCCAAAAGCCGCATCGCCTGATGATAGACGGCCATTTCCAACTGCTTCTGTTTAAGCATCTCTAGTTGCGGCGCCTGTATGGTCATACCCTTATAAAAGCCTTCCGCCACCAAAAGGTCAGCACACACTTCTAACTTAGATACATCAAGGCCCTCATCCACCAGAATGAGGGCATATAGTCCTTGTTTTACCTTGTTTATTTCTTTAATGGTAAACTGCTCAGGCATAGTACCCCCTCGCTTTATACAACATTCACATAAAATAAATTCTATAAATCAGCGAAGAGGTTATCCCTTAATCACTGCCACTGTTTTTAGACGTTTTACCGTTTTTACCAGATCTACTTGCGCTGCCATTACAACCTCTATATTTTTATATGCTTCTCTAGGTTCATCTGCCAACAGACTATTAGATGGCACGCCCACCGTAATGCCTTCGTGAGTAAGGGTTTTTATGATTTCGTCTTTGTTAAACTGTTTCAAAGCTTCTTTACGCGAGATATGTCTACCCGCTCCGTGTGAACAGCTGTAAAAAGACTCCGGATTGCCAAGGCCCTCCACGATATATGAAAAAGAACCCATTGCTCCAGGAATAATGCCCAATTCACCCCTTAATACGCGTATTGCCCCCTTACGATGTATCCACAGCGGTTCACCTAAATGGGTTTCTAGGGAAGCGTAATTGTGATGGGCGTTGATTTCACTCGAAAATGTGACCCCCATAAACTGATCTGATAGCACTTGTGCAACACGATCTAGAAGTAAGGCCCGGTTCTCTTTTGCAAATTCCAGCGCCAAATTCATCCATCGAATGTAGTTTTCACCACTCTCAGAGTCTGCTGGAAGATAACTGAGCATCGCGCGAATCGCCTGCTTATCGCCACTTTTTTTACAAAAATACTCCGCTTTGTCATTGTAATAATCGGCAATCTTCTTGCCAAAGTTGCGACTTCCAGTGTGTAACATCACGACAATTTTGCCCGCTTCATCTTCTTGAAGCTCAATAAAGTGATTGCCAGATCCCAGCGTACCCAGTTGGTAAAAGCTTCGGTCGATCTCTTGAAAGAGCACATGATTCTTTCTTAAATACGGTTCTTGATTGGCAACAAGTTGTGTTAATCGCACATTCTCTTGAGGTGTAGTATGGTGTTTAAATCCTACTGGTATCGCTTTTAATAGTTGCTCGACTATGCGTTTGCTTTGAAAGGATACCAATTTATCTTTAGTTATGGAAGTTTCAATATAAGCGACCCCGCAACCGATGTCGACTCCTACTGCGTTTGGAATCACATGACCCTTAGAAGCAATGACGCCACCAATGGGCATACCAAATCCTTGATGG
>CALFXQ010000222.1 GCA_937958285.1 uncultured Fusibacter sp.
ATGGTGCGTTGAAGTAGGCGTCGAGGACGACGATGTGCTAGAGGCTGGTTCCACAACGGCCTCAGCAATTCTAAAAAGAATTGTCTTTGCAAAAATGAGTTGTGTTTCTAGTAACGTTATATCCTCTTTTACGAGTTTCCACGTCCCATTTTCGCCAATGCGATACACCGTAAAGAGATGATTGTATTCCCTCTCAGTGACAGGCACTGGTTTTTCGACCTCGACAATTTTTATGATTGCTTTGTCAAACAATGCGCCTGTTATATCTTCAATTTTAGGTGCAGCAATAGAATAATCCGCCTTGACAATGGGACCCCAAAGGATTTGAGGGCGTTCATCAGCGCTACTGGTGCTCTCGACACTACTAGGTGCATTGGGAGTCGTTGAAGGCTCAATTTTCACTTTTTTACTTTTTATTGAGCTACCGTATCTAAACTTCAAATGGCGTTCTCCGCTAAAGCTTCCTAGTGCCTCAATCGTTGTAAACACCTTCCAAGACTCAGGGTCGTCGTCGTTGCTTTGAATATCTGTAGCGTCTTTATACAGCAGTAACATTAACTTCTTATTTGCTACATAATCAGCTAGTATCAAGGTGTTATTGCGGTCATCGACAAAGAGATTTGGCGTCTTGATCAACTCTACAACCATTGCGTTTTTAATGTAAGGAGATTCAAATTCAGAATTCATATCTACCTTGTCGAGATTTGCTTCAATCTGCCCATCTTTCGCATTAACAGAAATTAAAGCGGCGTACATAGGCGCTAGATGTCTCACACTTAGTTCCCATATTGTCGGTTGGTCGCCAAAAGCTGTGATTGGCTGCTGAACACTTGGAACAAATGTAATTTCTGGTAATTTATTGTCTATATTTAGACGTGGCAATTCAAAGTCCAAATAGGATTCAGAAGCTTCTAAAGGACTAAAGGGTTCACCATATTGATCAAAGACCAAGAGCTTATAGCGATGGACTGCGGGTTCTGGAGTACTGCCTAAATTTCCTTCGCTGTCGAAGGGGGTATTTGGCACAGCGATTGAATCAGATTGTGCGCCTAAAGCTGCATCTAGCGCCTCGATTCCATAGCCTGTGGGTTCTGGTCTGTCTGCCATAATCGTTGCAATCATCTTGACTTTTGCGGATTTGACGACAATTGTAGGCGGCAGTGGTGCATCGGATGGCGCTGGAGGTTGAGGAAAAATGATATCTGAATATTTCACGTTCACCACTAGCTCTAAAGGATATGCGAAGGCATCCAAAATGGGGTCAAAGCAGTCTGCACTGTATAGAGCCTTTGCTGCAAGCGTATTCACCCTTAAATCATATGTGACATTGCCATTGGGCAGAGGTCTCTCGACAATATTGACGCCCTCTATCCAGTTCGAACCTCTTTCTATACCAGTTATAAGGTACATGCCAAAACCCGGAGGCCCGTCGCCAAACTGCGGTATCAATTCGTAGTCCTGTTCACTCGCACTCCCATTGGCAGTGACTAAGGGCACCGGAAATAGTGGATTGACAAACCCCAAACTCGGTATAGGTACATCGCTTGAAATTGGCGGAAGTGGTGGTGGCGGTGGCGGTGGTGGCGCGCCCTCTGTGCTTGATACAGCAAAACTATTAAAAGGCAACAAGGCAATGAGTAAAACTAAAAAAATGGCTAATGACTTCTTCATACTACCTCCCTTTTCATAACTATCATGTCTATCATGACTATCATGTCTATGTTAAAGGAATAAACTGAATAAAAAAACTACCCGATGGGTAGTTTTGAGAATTTTGTGTTGAATAAATAAAATAAATAAAAATGCTATAGTTGCGCGATTAAAGGTATAAAGATCTCGAAAGATACGCCATTTCCAATAGTTGAAGCGCATTGAATGCTGCCACCTAGCCTATCTACAATGAGTTTGTGAACGATAAACATGCCAAGTCCAGTCCCCCCGCCTCCGCGCTTTGTAGTAAAAAAGGGATCATACAGGTGCCTTAGCATTTCTTCCTCGATGCCATTGCCGTTATCCTCATAATGACAAGTTATCCCCTTTAAACCCTTGGCAAAGGCAATGGTAATACCATTGTTTTCGAGGGATGCGCGCTCAAAGCCATGATTGATGCTGTTCATCACTAAATTTACAAGGATTTGCGACCATACGCCTGGATACCCTAATTGTAAGCACGCCCCGTCACAATGCAGTGCCACTTTTACTTGCTTTTTCTTTAGCTCAGGCAATAGACTTTTTAGAATGCCCTCTGTGTACGCACAATAATCAAAGGTTTGAGGATAATCATCGTGTTGATCAACGGAGATTCGCTTAAAGTTTTCCATCAAATCCACAGTGCGCCTTAGATTGCTCTCCAAAATGACCATTGCATCTTGTATTTCTTCGAGCCTTACAGGTATATTTGCATCGCCAACTGTGGCTTTGTCAAGATCCTGCCTTAGTTCGACAAAAATCTGACTGATATGCGAGGCCACTGTAACGGCTATTCCCAAAGGCGTGTTCACTTCATGAGAGATTCCTGCGACCAAACCACCGAGCGCCGCCAACTTCTCAGATTGAATAAGTTGCATTTCCATTTGCAAGAGTTCTTTCGTGCGCTGGGCAACGATCTCTTCTAGTTCTGAATTTAAGCGTTTAAGGGCATCTTGCGCTTCAATGCGCTGATCTAATTCTCGACGAAGATCAACATAGTAATTCTTGCGCATGGACTGTTTTCCAAGACCCATAAGCTTATCCCTTATTTCAACTCGATCGCGTTCTTTCATAAATAGACATCACACTTTCATCTGTCACTTCGCTAGGATTTGTGGCAACACATGGATCGTTAAGTATTTTGGGTATTAAGGCGGAAAAAGCTTCACTGGTAATGCCTTGTTCCTCGAGACTCCGATTCGGTCTTATCTGACCTATAAAAGCGTTGAGATAGGTTTCTATGCTCCCTTGACTAAAATGGCAATGTTTTTCAAAGAGGGCTTCTATCTCATTAAATGCCTGCATGGCACTTTCTCTATTGTAAGCGCAAACAGCGGGAAGTAAAATGCCATTTAACTCACCATGGGCTAAGTTAAAGCGACCACCTAAAGCGTGGGCGATGGCGTGAATCAATCCGAGGCTAGCATTTGAAAAAGACAGCCCAGCCTGTAATGAGGCTTGCATCATTTGATCTCTCAAAGTGAGATTTAATAAATCGCCGCTGAGTTTGGGCAGCGCGCAGAGCACTAGCTCTATGGCCTCTTTGGCGTGAAGTTGTGTGATAGCTGAAGCCGCATTAGACACATAAGATTCTATTGCGTGGGCCAACACATCTAAACCTGTGTCGATGGTTACATCAAAATCGACTGTCAAAGTTAAAGCTGGATCGATTAAAGACAAATCGGGCACTAAAATTTTGCTGACTAAGGCCATTTTATACCTTTCACTAGAGTTGGTGATGATGGCAAACTGCGACACATCCGCTGCAGAACCGGCGGTGGTCGGTACACAAATCAAGGGAGGTATAGATACAGGAATCTCATCTATCCCCTCGTAATCGCTAATTGCACCCCCGTTAGTCACAATAATTCCAATGGCTTTTGCACAGTCCATCACGCTCCCACCACCGATGGCCAAGAGCATTTGAGCCTCAAAATCCACATATATATTTGCTCCCATCTCACATTCGTAATCCTTAGGATTTTCGGTAATGCGATCAAAGCACTTATAGTGCAGTTCATAAGCATCTAGCCCTTTGAGTATTTCCTTAAACCAGCTAAGATGGATAATATTTTGATCTGTCACGACCAAGATGCGCTCTATGCCAATATTTTCAGCATAGCGCCCCACCAAGTGCGCTGCGTCGGTTCCATATATAAATTCAGGTGCAATAAATTTTCTTAGAGGTATCACACGGGTCACATCCTTTCGGAATAAGAACACCTTCAAACTGGACTATCTCGCCAGCCAGTTGGCACTAGAATCCTCACACACCAATAGTAAAGCCTAGTACATGGTTTTATTGGCATCGGATTCAAAGATGCGAAAGGCTTTTAGACATGCATCGCGGTCTAAATGCACTTTCTGAAAACCAATATCTTCAGCTGTGCCTCGTAGAATGTTGTAGAGATACGCGTCGTCAAATCCAATGCTTGCCGCATCTTCACGGGTTGCCCCGTATACAAGGCGCTTAATTTTGGCCCAGTGAATGGCTGCATAACACATGGGACATGGCTCACAGGTGCTATATATTTCACAGTCTGAGAGATCAAAGCGACCGAGTTTTTCTGAGGCTCTGCGAATGGCCACAATCTCTGCGTGAGCTGTAGGATCATGTGACGAAACCACTTGATTGTGGCCGCTGGCTATCACCTCGCCCTTTAAAACCACCACAGCGCCAAAGGGACCACCATCACGAGCTGCCAAACCCTTCATCGCTTCATCTATTGCCACTGCCATCCATTGATTCATAGGTAGACCTCCCCTTTCTAAAAAGCACACTACTCATTAATCATACCCAATGAATTCACAAATAAAGCATGCATATATATAAGTAGTGATTAATAACTTCAACTTAATTGTACGATAACATATTGTTTATAAGTCTCTGGTATGCTGATGCTGAGGTGAGCGCCATGAGAATTGGAATTGATATTGATGGAACCATTACCACAGCCTACTATTGGCTAGAATTCTTTAACAACCATTTAGGTACATCCCTTAGAGCAGAAGAAGTCCTTCACTACGACCACCATATCGACTTTGGCATCACATTGGAGGCATTTAAAACCTTTCGAAAAGATCATCTTGTGGAAATTCATCGTTTGGCAAAGGCAAGACCTTATGCAGTAAAGGTACTACAAGCATTAACACACAAAGGTCACGATTGCTTTTTAATTACCGCCAGAGAAAAAGACCTTCGACTACTGACCAAGTCTTGGTTAAAAGACAACTTGATTCCCTACTCAAACCTATATCACCTTGGGTCCACCGAAAAGGTATCCCTTGCAAAGTCATTAGGTGTGGAGCTTTTCTTAGAAGATCGGCTAGAAACTGCTTTGGCAATGGCCAATGCAGGTATTCCAACCCTCCTCTTTAACACCTCTTACAATCAAGCTCCAGAGCACCCCTTTATCTTGCGCGTCGATGATTGGCTTGAGGTTCAAGATTTTATCGAAAAACTAATGCAAGCAGAAAAACTCCAAGTTCGTTAGTGAACTTGGAGTTTTTCTATTGGACTACTTATCTGCTGTGAAGAAGAAAATTACCTTTGCAACTTCATCGCGTTTTAGATTTGCAAGGGGTCGAATGAGGTTATTGCTACCTGATATCACCTTGTCGGCGACCAGCTCTGCAATCGCACCTTTAGCATTAACGTGGATTTGCTTATGATCTTTAAAAAGCGTAAGATCGGCTTTTGCTTTAAAAACATGACCTTGAACCTTCATCGCCTTATGCAGCATCACCATCATATCTTGACGCTTAATCGCTTCTTTTGGCATAAACTTTGAATTACTATTTGCAACAATTCCTAGGACTACTGCGCGACCTAGAGATTGCTCGTAATATGCACCACTTGGCACATCATTAAAGGCACGCAACTGCTTTGCGGTTAGCTTTGTCTGATCGCCTAAGGCATTCATCAGAAGATGAACAAATTCTGCACGGGTAACAAGATCACTTGGTGCAAATAAGGTTGTGGTTTTCCCTTTTATTATGCCGAAACTAGCGAGGCTTTGAATAAATGACTTTGCCCAGTTGCCTTGAATATCTGTAAATTTTACTTCCAAATCGCCAAAGGGAATGTCGGGATCAATTAAATCCAAATCCACACCTGTGGTAGGTTGCTGATTTCTACCCGTTGTCACCGATGGTACGATTGTCTGCGGTCTAGCAACCGTAGTGGTTTGTGGTGCCACAGTAGTTGTTGGCTGTGGCGAAACTGTCGTTGTTGGCTGTGGCGAAACCGTCGTTGTTGGCTGTGGTGAAACTGTTGTTGTTGGCTTTTGAGTGCTCGTTTCGGCGGCAACTCTGCTA
Organism: uncultured Fusibacter sp.; assembly: GCA_937958285.1. Taxonomy (GTDB): domain Bacteria; phylum Bacillota; class Clostridia; order Peptostreptococcales; family Acidaminobacteraceae; genus QQWI01. The sequence continues at coordinate 6,007 of CALFXQ010000222.1, forward strand.
ATAACAACGGATTCAGCAACAGGTAGGGTTGTCTTTGTCACATTGAGTGGTGTTTTGGATACCGAGGTAATCGAAGCCTCTTTTAAGGTGAGCTTAACCGGGTTATTGCCGGTGATATTCACCTTGAGTACAGCCACAGCTTGAGCTGTGCTAAAGCGATTTTCAGTGCCAAAGAAACCAAAATAATGCGTATCCCCTTTAAGCAAAGGACCTACAAGTTGGGCACCTGGTGCGACCTTAGATTCAATTCCCACCAACTGACCTGGACCCTCAATGGAGAGGGCTAGGTCAGCACTGCTATAAGCCAAGGTACTCGACACCACAACGGAGACAAGAACCTGATGGTCGCCCGTCGGATAAGTTGCCTTAGCTAAGGACAGACTTGCCAAGTTCTTACCCGCACTGTCTGCGTGTAGTGGGTTTTGATAAATGCCCAATGTGCTAAAAGCGAGGGTCAGGGCTAGCACAATGGCTAGCCTCTTTTTAAATTGTTTCCTCAACATTTAAAACTCCTTTGTGAAATGACACCATTAGCCGATTGCTTAACGGTTGAGGATGTAAGTACTGATGATTGTATAATCGGTCATATCGACGACGCCATCGCGATTAATATCTGCAACTTTTGCGATTGACCAATTTGTGTCTGTTTTTTGTGCACGATAATGTGCAAGCGCCATAGATAGATCCGCTAAGTTGATGATGCCATCGCCGTTCACATCAGACATATGATAAGGTGATGTGACACTAATGGCAATCTCTGCATCTTTTACTACACAATTTGCCTCTTTGTGATCGATGCCATTTGTAAATGTCGCTGCACTCACCTTGATGACAGAAAGATCGACGATTGGCTTAAGAGGCTCAAGTACAAGTTCAACAAGGCCAGTGTTTTTGTCTGAAGTCAGCGGTTTAGTAAAGGCGATAATCCCTCTCACTTTTCCATTTTCCAACTGAGTTGTCAATAGCACATCTTGATTTTGAAGGCCCTGTGCAAGTCTCACTGCAGTAAGCTTCCACGCTGTTGGGTCGTAAACTACTGTGAAGTCCATCGCACTCAATGCACGAATATCTGTTGCCTCTAATGTTACAACAACCTCTTTCTCTAGATCGCTGTTTATAAGGACTTTCGATGCGCTTAGTCCAAGTACGGGCACCATGGCAACAGGTGCATCGGGCTTTTGGCAAAGGATCTCTTGTCGATCTTTTATGCGGATTCTAGAACCTTCTGTATCGAAGGACTGTAAGCCCAGTGCTGTAATTTTTGATCCAACTTCGAGATTTGCGACTACTTTATCTTTCGTGATATAGCCGTCGATAAAGACGCGCGCTGTAGTAGGCGTAGCACTTGTGTCGTTTGCTTCTCTAACAAAAATACTCTCTACTGCGCCATTTACAACATCGATCTTTGTCACGATACCAGACAGCTGTACTAAGCTTCCCAAGTACTTCGCTTCTTTTGCCTCGAGTACACTGACAATTTTCGCCGCTGGCAATGGCTTGACCTCACTGTCAAACACGGTGATTTTTTCCACTGCGATTTGACGCTCGCCGTTGTAGGCGCTTACTTTACCTTTTATTTCAACGGTTTGACCCGCTTTGATAACACCAGAAACTGGGAATGCATTGATGCCAGCTGTTTGATCTTGTACATAAACACAGTCAAAGAATGCAGTGTCTTTATCGAAACCAGAGGCATTAGAGGTGACCACGCCTCGAATTGTAAATACTTCACCTTCTTTTGCACTGTGAAGGGATGCAATGTCTGCAATCATTGTTGGGTGAATATTTTTTACAAGATTCTCAACAATCGTGTAATTGCTATAGGCTGGTGTCGCATAGCTATCCATGGTAACTTGAACTTCAAAATTACTCATAAATGCAGCGCCAGCTACAATGACAGTTGCTTTTGAGCCATTGCCGTATGTGACGGTTTCAGATGCAGCGACCATATACTTGCCGTTGTACTTTGGTACAACTGTGCCTTTAACTGCCGTTGTGCCTGTTTTGTCGTCGTCTACAGATTCGCTGGTCTCAAAGCCGTATACCATTGGGCTTACAGATACAGGAAGTGTTGCTGTGGGGACGCCACTTGCATCGACAACATGAACTGTTGCACCACCATAATTGGAATACTTCTGTTCTGCAGGTTTAACACCAGATAAAAATGGATTGTCGAGGTTATAATTCGTCAAGTATAGGCGAATATCCGAACCACCATTTGTGACTTTGTCCTTGATTTCGTCATCGGATACACGGAGTGTTGCCCCTAGTGCGGCTAGCAATTTATTTTGCTGCGCTGCCATATGCTGATCTTCTGGCAATACGTGAGCTGTGCCATCTGTATAGGCTGTATAGCTCTCGTAGTAATCGCCCCAACCCGTAATGACAACGGTCTTGCCCATTTCTCCAAAGGCTTTAATCGCTGCAATTTCATCGTCGGAGTAGCTCTTGTAGCCCACTAGGAATTTAGAACCATTTCTTCTTGTTGGTGGTGTAAGCACCATCATGGCAAATTTAGGATCTTTAGTCGCTGCAATGAGCGCTTCTGATGTCTTAAGCTCAACCACGCGCACATCGTACCCAACCGCTAGACTAGCAAAGTTGCCCATGCTGTCTTTGTAATTGCCATTGACGTACTCGTTGAAGTGGCTTGCGTCGATGCCCACATAAACCAGTTTATTCGCATCTCTGATATTGAGTGCGAGATCTTGCGTAAAGGTCTTTTCTTGCCCGTTAATCTCGACAACCGCTGTAGCCGTTACGACTACATTACCTGGAGTAGCTGCAGTATAGGCGAGCTTATGCTCAATTTGGCCGCCCATGGCAATCAGTGTCATTGGATTTTCTTGACCGATTGTCACATCGCCTATGCGATACGTGATGGCTTTAAGTGTGACGGGTTGTTGTTCGTTGTTAAAGATCTTTGTAGATACATTCAATGCTTCGTTGGTAACGGGCATTTTTGTGTCTGTCGATAAACTGCTGATGCCTACCAGTGGCGCTTGACCTACCCAAACTGGCGAAGTGACAGCCATTTGTTTGTCGGCTTGGGTCACACGTACATAGTAATAGCCTTGAACTGCTGGTAATTCCACTTGCCACTGAACGTTGTTAGACGAAAAACTCTTTGTGGCGAGGGTTCTTCCACCATTGCTAATGATATCGACTTTTGCGATTACATCGTCGGATTCGGGATCGTTAATGCGTACATCGATATTTAATGGGCTCGTTGGAACCGTTGCGATGGTGCTACCGAGAATCTGATCATTCAATGTATAGTGAATTTCTAGGTTTTTATCTTCTGTGGCGTACACAGACATCGCTTTAAGCCCTTTTAAAATACCTTCAGTGCTCTTAGTGTCTGTGAGAATAACGGTTCGACCCGTATTCGCGTTACCCCATCTGCCTTTATGGTTATCTTGGTTGACTGTTGGCGCTAAATGCCAGCCCTTATCTAGGGCTTTTGTATACTCGTTAAAGCTTGCAAAGTAGCCACCAGAGCCAATTGCACCTTCACCGTTGCCCACTTCAACAGAGACCATTTTATTGTCATATGAAGGTGACCAGTATGCAAAGTCTGCAAATGTACCAAAGGTTGAACCTGGGTGGTTAAACTGTGACAAGTTTGCAAGGGGATCTGTGTTCTTAATGAGCGTTTCGTAGTAGGCTTTCATGCCAAGATCGCCCGTTTTGTTGTTTAGATCCTTGTTGTTTCGGCTGACCACGCCGAGGGAGTTGAATGTGTTAATATGTCCGGGACCTCCAGACCATGTCATTTCAAAGCCTGGCATTGCAACAACTTTACTTGCATTTGCCGCATTGAATTGTTGCATGGCTGTGACATAGCTATTCCAAAGACTTGTGCTACCAGCTGTCATTTTAGATGGATCATTGAGTGCCTCTGCTGGGTTTGTCTCTGTTGCTGTATCAAAGTAGTTGGAGTGATCTGTAAAGGAGACAAAGTCTACTTTTTCCGATTCAGGAAGGTTCAAAATGTAATTGAGTCCATCTTGAAGTGTACCAGAACCATCCGAATACTGAGCCGTATGGGCGTGAAGCTGACCGAATAAGGCTTGGAGTTTCGGCGTTCCAATGGTGAATACCCAAGTTGTTTCAACGGTGCGCTGATCTTCTCTTGTCACTTTAACAGTGGCTGAGTACAAGCCATCTTCTAGTGCACTTGCCTGATAGCTAAAGGCTGTGCCTTCTGCGTTCACTGTCATGGCTTGTACATCAACTAGGATAGACGCCTCTTTTTTTAGGGTGAAGGTCGCTGTTGGTTTGATGCCAACGTTTCCTACATTTACTGTGATCATTGGCGCTTTATTCGCACCTGTGCTACTGTTTCTAGCGGGGATTACAGAGAGGATTTGCGGATCCCCATCGACCTTAACTTTTACAAGCGCAGTGGTCGTTTCAAGACCTGTAATATCTTTTGCTTTGACAGTGAACTGAATTTCAGCGCTGTCCTTTAAGATTGCACTACCTGGAATCACAAAGCGGTAATCTGAGGTTTCCCCGCTGTAGATCATGGGTTGATCGACAGTGGCCTTTGCGCCAATTGTGTAGTCCAAAGTAAGACCTGCAACGCCTTTGTTGTCTTCTGCTTTAACGGCAATTGTGTAATCTTGACCGGGTCTTGCAGGTAAGTAAGAGTCAGAAAGCGTCACAACCGGTGGTTTTGTATCATTAGCAACATCGTAAATATTGAATCCATTGGCTTCTTTTGTACCTGTTGCCAACTGAATGGTCGTCTTGAATACGCTTACTAATGCATAAACATCCACCACATCGCCTGCCACCACCTGTACTGGAAAAGCAGTTCCTTTAAAGATATTGATGCTCTTTAAATCTGCACCTTCGCCTTGAGTGATAGGCGTACTGCCTGTTGCAGAGTAAGTGCCGAGTTTTGCATTTTTAATTTTAACCACACGGCCCACGAGCGCAGCACCCTGTGCTTGTATCTGTGCGATTGTCATTTCTTCTGGGGCAATGATATCGCCTTTACCCACGATTTTTGACTCTGTGGGATTCGCTAACTGTGGCAAATTATTGTAGATTGTAAACTTGCCTTTTAAGATAATTTCATCCCCGATCTTTGCGTCCTTTGGCGCTGCGCCAAATACGTAAAGACCATAGGTCTGGCCATCGATGACCGACTGAATCACCGGATTGTTGAAACTTGTAGCAAAGTAGGAGAGCGTGCCCTTTACCACAACATTTTCTGTGTTAGTGGGCAGTGCCAACACTTCTTTGATGTTTTTAGCTACTACTGCCTCTTTAATGGTGTAAGTGCTCTTAAAGAGGTCGCTACTTGTTTTTCCTGGAGCTGTTGCAAAGGCTTGAAGTTCCACTTTATCGCCAATTGCACCTTCAATTTTTATGCCATTGGCATAGGCGCGACTTGATGTGGATGGCTCAGTTCCATCGAGGGTATAATAGATCTTTGCATTAGGATCGCTCGAGGACAGTGTAATGGTAGCGCCTGCAACCACATCTACATTGCTGTGACTCGCTGACATTGTCAGTTTTTCAACTGGCAATACCACATAATTAAAGCTAGCCACATCGCTTACAATCATAGCCGCACCCGTGGCGCGTACAAAGACCGTGGTGTCTTTTGTGAGCGTGATTTGATTAGAAAGCGTCCAGTCCGAAGCCGTAGCTGCTTCAACATTGTACTCGATGGCAGCATCTGTAGTCGTCGTTTTAAATGTCACCACAGTGCCGCTATTGACTGTTCCAGAAGGAACGTCTGCAGTTG
>CALFXQ010000223.1 GCA_937958285.1 uncultured Fusibacter sp.
AAAATTTCTTGGAACTGTTGTGTGGAGTGATCTACGCCGACTAACTGCTCAGAGACCACCGATTTCAATTCTTCTGCGACGCGAACCAGATTTTCAGCATCGCTATTGAGTTTTCTTAAAGCCTCGTCGATATCGACAGTAGAATTTTTCGATTGTTCGGCAAGTTTTCGAATCTCGTCGGCTACTACGGCAAACCCTCTTCCGTGTTCGCCGGCACGCGCGGCCTCTATGGATGCGTTAAGCGCAAGTAGATTCGTCTGTTCGGAGATGGATGCAATGAGTCCGCTCACCTCTTTTATGCGATGGACGCTGGCGTAGGTGTTGTCGATACTACCCGTGATTGCACCAATTTCTTCACTGGTGCGCTTTGCCTGTGCGTCTAAGTCTTTCATGGATTGAGTACCGCGTTTTGCCACAGAAATCATGCCTTGTGCACTATCGGCTAAAGCGTTGAGGGCATGCTGATTATCTTCTAAAATATGACCTAAGTTAATGACCTCTTCAGAACCTTTTTCGGTATCTCGCGCTTGATCCATAGCGCCTTTTGCCACTTCATCTATGGCGCGTGCTATGTCTTCTGCAGTGATTGCCGATTGGTTTGTCGCTTCGTTGAGCATACTAGCGGAGCTACTCATCGCTTCTGAGGTATGAATAATTTCTCCGGCAATACGCCTTAGCGCATCCTTCATATGCTCAAACGAGTTGGCCAGAACGCCTATTTCATCGCTGCGCTTCAACATATTGGGATCAATAGACACTGAGAGATTGCCATCGGAAATGGTCTTTGAGGCAAGGGCAATCTTTTGAACCCACTGTGTGATACGGCTGATGTAAAGTACTGTAATTATGCCAATTACGATGAGGCCGACCATCGAGGATATGAAATTAAAATTTCGAATACTCGTAGAGGGTTTTGACAATTCAGACATGGGGATTTCTGATCCCAAAATCCAGTAAGGGCCATCTTTGGCAACTGCCATCTTGGTGTAGTACTTTAATACTTTTGTGTTTAACGTGTTGGAGTGGCCTTGAACCATAAGGGGATTATCTTCTAAAACACGAGTCAATCTCTCTGGTTTACCTACAAATTCAGTTTCTATTTTTTTAGGTTGGTCGGGTTCGATTTTGAGTAACTCAGGGTCTTTATGAGCAAAGAAAGCTCCGTCTGGTCCTAAAAGCATAATATAGCCACTGTCAAAAAGTGTGACGCCGTTAATATCTGTCATCAATTTATCGACTGCAATGTCGACGCCCCCACAACCATAAAAGACGCCATCGATCACAATTGGCACCGAAATGGTAACCATATTCACATCAGTGCCAGCGATGTCATATACCGTTGGTACAGTAATAAATGGCTTTAACGTCGCTTTTGGCTCTAGATAGTAGGGGTCTGTATCGTAGGCATAGCATTTGTCGATGCCATAGTTTTCGCCATCTCTAAAGCCAAGGGGCACAAAGCGTCCATTTTCATCGGAATCGGCTCTGCCAATGGATTCACTGTCTAGTCCATCGAATGCGTTGGGTTCGAAGACAAACCAGTTGTCGTAGGCATCTGGCTGGTCGCGTAAGACGTTGATTAGAATTTGATTGACGTGTTCGCGGGTGAGGATGCCCTTCTCCTTTGCAATTTTCACGGAGGAGACCATGGCCTCTGCAACTTTGAGGTTGTTTTCAAAGAATTTACTGATAATAAGTCCTTCACTTCTGAGCTGTTCGGCAATGTATTGCTCCGATAGACTCATGGTCGCACGGTAAGACAAATCGCTGACCACGACTGCAAGGGTGGCCAATACTACTACTAGGGCGCCAACAATTGTGAGGAGCATCTTGAGTTTTAAACTTCGTTTAATCATGAAAACCCACCTTTCGCATAATCCCATAGATACAGGATTGCTCTCCTACGGGAATACCTACCCGATTCTCTTTTTTAATACATACCACATCGTACAGTTTCAAAACTTAAATCAGTTCTTCTTTTGTTAAATTTCAGCTATGATTATATAAAAGCGAGGAGGTTATTGCCATGCGCGGAGAAAGTACATTTGAAGCATATTGGGATGGTGTCGCAATGTCGCACATCTACTTGAGCAATGCATATTACAACGGAGGGACACAATTTCTCACACTCATGCCCCTTGGTTTACATTTAAAGATCGAGAACAAGCAGCAGTTTGATGGTTATACCCGTTATCACGTGCTATTGCCAGTACTGGATTTTGATAAGCGGTACTATATAGAAGACGATCGAGGGTTAAAGACACCTTTACAATTTGGAAGGATTGTTGAAAGTGAGGCATTCGATGCACACTTTGCCACTGATGCGCCCTTGGGTGCGGTGTTTAACAATCAAAGCCTTGCCTTTTCAATTTGGGCGCCAACTGCGGATTGGGTCTATCTCAAGCTCTTGAATACAAAAGAAGGTGAGATTCTTGGAGATGCTGTTATTTTGCCTCTTCAGCGTATGGCTAAAGGCGTTTGGCACACAACTTTGAGCGGCGATACAGTGGTATCGACGAAGCTTCTAGAACAGCCTTGGGTGGCCTATCGCTATATGATCTGCTCAGATGGCATTTGTAGAGAAACACAAGATCCATATGGGCATAGCACATTGGCAAATGCACAGGCCTCTGTTGTGATCAAAGGACATTTGTTACAAGCGGCAGAATCAAATCCCGGATTTTGGCAAGGGGGAAATGATTTCTCGCCACTAGATGCCGCCATATACGAAGTGAGTGTTAGGGATTTTACCCAGCACAGCACCAGCGGGGCCAGCTATCCTGGGACCTACGAGGGCATGTCTCAGCAGAATCTCGTCTATAATGGCATGCCGGTGGGTCGTGACTACCTCAAGGAACTGGGTATCAGCCATGTTCAACTCTTGCCTGTTTACGATTTCGGTTCAGTAGATGAATTGGCGCCAAGAGTCCGATATAATTGGGGCTATGATCCCATTCAGTACTTTTGCCCAGAGGGCAGTCTTTCAGCAGTGCCTCAGGATCCACTTGCTCGGGTAAAAGGTCTTCAGCATCTCGTTGCAGAACTTCATAGAGACGGCTTTGCCGTGAATATGGATGTGGTTTATAATCACATGTTCGACAAAGATACCTCGCCACTAGAGAAAGTCGTCCCTGGTTATTACTTTAGGGTAGATAAAGAGGGTAAGCCCTCCAATGGTTCGTTTTGTGGCAATGACCTAGATAGCACCCGCAAGATGATGCGGCGTTTGATTTTGGACTGTACAGCACATTGGATGAAAGTTTATGGCTTTGATGGCTTTAGGTTTGATCTGATGGGCATTTTAGATAGGGGCACAATGCTAGCGGTACAAGAATGTGTCACTCAAATAAACCCCTTTGGCCTAGTATACGGAGAAGGTTGGAATATGCCCACAGCGCTAGATGATGCGGACAAGGCCATGATGGATCACGCGTTGTATATGCCGGAAATTGGATTTTTTAACGATCGATTTAGGGATTTTTACAAAGGGGAAACAATGACGGAGGCCGTTACAAAAAAAGGACTTCTGACCGGGCTTAAAGCATCGAGAGCACAGTGGGTATCTGAGTCTGGATTTAAGCAGCTGTTTATTTCATCAAAGTTAAGTCAACATATTCAGTATATGGAATGCCACGACAACCACACGCTATACGACAAGTTGGTGGCGTGCTGCCCAAGGGTAGATGAGGCGCAGCTAAAAACACTACAACGCAGTTTAAATGCCTTTATTGCCCTAAGTTTTGGCGTGCCGTTTTTTCACTGTGGTCAAGAATGGTATCGATCAAAAGGTGGGGATCACAACAGTTATCGCGCAGGCGATGTGGTCAATGCCATCGATTGGTCAAAGGTTTCTGAAGATTATGAAGGGACCCTATCTTTAAGAGATGCGCTAAGGCTTCGCAGAAAGTTTCCAATCTTCCGAGAAGATCATTTTGAACACATATTGGTAAAGACAAGAAGAACGATTACGGCTTCTGGCCTCCTCGTGCTAACAGTGGAGGGACAATTCACCTTGCTATTCAATTTAACTGCTAAATCACTGAAACACCCAGGAGACTTGATGCAAATTTGCTATACAAGTGAAATGGGCATGCGCGATTTAGATGTACATGCGAAAAAAAACTTATCAAAAACAATACCTGCATATACAATCCGCGTTTTAAGCCATATGTAGAGGGTATATTTTGCACAGTAAGTCTTTTATTCACAATCAAACTGAGTTATACTACATTATGCACGATTTTTATTGTTCACTGAGAAAGGGGTTCTAGATGTCCATCGATAACAAAGCTGCAATTCTCAACGAATTTGAAGTGAGCTTCGACTTGCACCGCATTTCTAAACTCTCTGTACCTGAAAAGTTCAGACTCGTCAACTTTATAGGGCTTATTTACGAAGAAGCGCATTTTGCTTCTCAGGTCGGTCTATTGCACCTCGACAGATCGAGAAATTACACGGCGAATCGCACTTATAATTTATTCGCTATGTTGGTAGTCAATGGCACAAAGTTTGACGTCTTAAGGCGCATCATCGAAAACTATGCCAGAACTTTCGATAAGTCCGATGTTTACTATTCCCATATTTCAATTATGGGCATGGGTTTAATGATGATCGACAAAGGTTTTTCGCCTGAGGCAATCTACAACTATCTCATGAATTTGCTCGGCAAAGAATTTTTGATGGAAAATCAAAAATACGATGGCATTTGCCGCTTGAAAAAAGATCAAGTGTTAGATGTGAGTTTCGAAATTGCCTATAAACCTTTTGAAGGCAATATGAGACGCACTAAATACGAGTTGTTGGCACTGCTTAAGTACTCACACCAAAATGGTTTAGATAAGGTGCGTGAACTGATAAACAGCAAATACGGCAATCATGAGTTCCGTTTCTACTTCAATATGCTCTCCGTAGATTGTACAGATACTCAGAATTACTTATTCGAAGATTACAATCTAGACGAATCTAGAGAGCAGAGACTTTTGGTTAACGGTGCAATGGCTATTTTTCAAAAGTTAGATGTATTTACTACACACTATTTATTTAACTCAATCATAGGCAAATACTCGCGCTACGACAAGGATTCTGGTGAAATTGAATCCGAAGTCGATGCAAGGCTCAAAGAGCTTCAAGAGTAGATATTCATTCAAGGAGATTTTCATGAGCATTTTATTATTAATTGTTGGTTTGTTGTTATTGGTTAAGGGCGCAGATTTCTTTGTAGATGGATCCTCTTCTATCGCCAAGCGATTTAACATCCCAAGTATGGTTATTGGACTAACGCTAGTGGCTTTTGGTACAAGTGCGCCAGAGCTCGCAGTTAGCGTTTCTGGTTCCCTAAATAAAGCAAACGGCATTGTATTTGGCAATGTGGTGGGCTCGAATATTGTGAATATGCTATTTATACTGGGGATTTCCGCTTTTATTACACCAATTCGCATCAAGCTGAAAACAATCTTTAATGAAATGCCCTTTGCAATTTTAACAACTGTGGCATTAATGCTCATGTCGATGGATGGACTTATCAATGGCGACAGCCAAAGTCTTATTTCAAGAGCAGAAGGTTGGATTCTCATTCTCTTCTTTCTAATCTACCTCTACTCCATGGTAGAAATTGCAATTTTAGGGAAAGAAGAATATCCAGATGGTGAGATTATCTCAAGACCTTTAGGAAAGAGCATTTTATTTACCATTGGTGGTTTAGTGGCCATTGTCTTTGGTGCAGACCTTGTCGTAAAAGGGGCGATAGACATTGCGAAGTGGTTAGGCCTCTCAGAAACCTTAATTGGATTGACCATTGTGGCAATCGGAACATCGTTACCAGAATTAATCACATCCGTTGTTGCAGCGCGAAAAGGTGAAAATGAAATTGCCATCGGCAATATCATTGGCTCGAATATCTTTAATGTACTTTTCATTATGGGGGTCTCATCTATTGTCTTCCCCGTTCAAGTCGCGCCAGAGAATTATGCCGACCTTTGGATTTTATTCGCCTCAATGGTAATAGTAGTGCCTCTTATGTATACGGGCAAGCGTCTGGCACGTGGTGAAGGCATCATCATGATGTTACTCTATGTGGTCTACACAGTCTTTATCGTCACGCGGGCAATGTCGTAAAGCAAAGTAGAATAAAAATGAAATATAAGAAAGCACGTTGTCACCTATGTGGTATTAATCAACCACTTCAGCGACAACGTGCTTTTTTTAATCGACTTGATAGACGACGTTGGTAATCACAATGCTTAGATTGTGCTTAAGATCGAGGGTCAGGTATTTCTCGTTGTGATTGCCATATTTTAAAATTTCAACCACGGGCCTCAGTGGAATATCTTTATTAGAAGCAATTATTTCACCAATATCGCCGTTAGACAATTTTACGTAGGTGCCATTGGGATATGCGATAACGCGTTTAGCAAAGAGGTTCACAACATTGAAATCGTATAGTATACCAGCATCGCCCATAATTTTTTCGAGGGCTTCGCTGGGAGGATAGGCATTCCGATGGGGGCGGTCGCTAGTCATGGCGTCGTAAGCATCTGCCACTGCAATAATTCGCGCCAGTGGATCGATGCTGTCACCTCTAAGACCAGAAGGGTAACCGGAGCCATTTATGCGCTCGTGGTGCTGAAGAATCAGGTTGCGCACATTAATCGGCACGTCGCTGTGTTCTTTCACAAAATCAAAACCCTTGCGCACGTGTTGTTTAATCTCTTCAAACTGATCTAGGTGCAATGGACCAGGATGTTCTAGTAACTTTTGATCGATCAAACCATTACCCACATCCATGAGTAGACTTGCGACGATTAACCTTCTTAAATCGCGCTCGGGTAACTTTAGTTCTAAGCCTATTAGTAAACTCAACACAGCGGTGTTGACTGCATGCTCATAGAGATAGTGATCCATCTTCTTTATATCGACCATTTCGACTAGGGCATTTTTATTTGAAAAAACTTCCATAAGTATTGCATCAACTGTCTTGTTGAGGGATACAATATGGGTGTTTTCAGAGAAGCTGCGATTCTTTTGACTTCGGTTATTTCGGACGGTTTCTTCTGAAACAAAGCTATCGTAAATTCTCTTCACCGTTTTAATGGCATCGTGTCGAATGGTTGGACTAATAACATCGCTTAATGAACCTACATCGGCGTGACTGTCGGCAATGTAGATCGAGTGAATTTGAAGACCAATAATTTTCTCTTTAAGTCTTTCTGTAATCACAATGCCAGCTTTCAGTAAGATGCGGCCTTGATCGTCAAACAATGGCTGACCAATAATGTCGCCATCTTTAATTTCTTCTAAAGGTATACGTCTCATGTGCTCTCCTATTGCTTCCAACAACTTCGTTGGTTATAATTAATTATAACATAACACCGAAGATGTTCCCATCCTATTCCCATAAAAGGAGCCTGTATGAACTCGCGAATTGAAAAGGTCTTTCAAATGATGCAATCAGAATCAATCGATGCCCATATCGTCAGTGCAAGCGATGCCATTTTCTATCTGACAGGTCAAGATATTCACCCAGGTGAACGTCTCCTAGCACTGGTTCTCATTCCAAATCAAGTACCTAAACTCTTTATTCCGGCCATGTTTCAGCTGGGTGCATTACCGCTCGATGTGGTTTATTATCAAGATCACGAAAAGCCCTTAGAGCAATTGGTAGATGCTATTAAGCAATCTAATGCAAATTGTGTCGGCGTAGATAAAGAATGGCCAGCGCGATTTTTGCTTCAGGCCATGACATTATGGCCCGGTGCTAAGTGGATTAACGGTTCTGCAGTTGTCGATAAGCCAAGGGTCTCTAAGGATACAGAGGAACTCGCGCTTATGGCGGAGGCATCGAGGATTAACGACAAAGTGATGGGCGAGGTTTTCAAGCGCCTTTCTCAAGGCGAGATCACTGAAACGGGTCTTGCTGAGTTTATTCAAGGAAGATTCTTGGCAAATGGCGCATCGGGCAATTCATTTGAAACAATTGTATGCTTTGGAAAAGGCTCCAGCGAACCGCACCATGGGTGCGAGGCAATTCCACTAACAGAAGGGCCAATTATTGTAGATATGGGTTGCGTCTATAAAGGTTATTGCTCAGACATGACTAGGAGTTTTTATAAAGGTGAACCAACTCCTGAATATATAGAGGCATACGAAGCGGTACTCGCAGCCAATATGGCAGCCATCGCTGCGGTTAAACCAGGGGTTCCCCTTAGCGAAGTAGATGCAGCTGCCCGCAATCTGCTCGAATCGAGAGGTTATGGCGCATTGTTTTGCCACCGAACAGGTCATGGCATTGGCATAAGCGTACACGAATACCCAGATGTGAGCTCGGTGAGTGAGGCGATTTGCCAAGTGGGCATGGTGTTCTCTGTTGAGCCAGGCGTATACTTAAGTGGCAACTATGGCATTCGCATCGAAGACCTTGTGGTGGTTACAGAAGATGGTTGTTTAAATCTCAATAGCTTTACAAAAACCCTTACGAAAATCTAGCGTTCTAAATAATTGTGGCTGGCCCAGAGTTGCTGCAAAATATGAGATTAAATTTTAGTACGAGCATGACAAACACCCTGTAAGACTCTTATATAAAAAGTTTTACAGGGTGTTTTCTCGAGTTGATTTTGGGGAATAGTCTACACGTTAAATCTAAAGTTAATAATATCGCCATCTTTAACAAGGTACTCTTTGCCCTCAAGGCGAACAGTGCCTTTATCTTTTGCTAATGCCATGCTACCTGCCTCGATTAAGTGATCGAAGTGGATGGTCTCTGCGCGGATAAAACCACGCTCAATATCTGAGTGGATTTTGCCAGCGGCTTGAGGCGCCTTAGTACCTTTGCGAATTGTCCAAGCGCGCACCTCTTGTGGCCCTGCAGTGAGAAAACTGATTAAGTCGAGGAGGTGATAGCATGCACGAACCAATTTATCTAGGCCAGCTTCGGTAATGCCCAGTTCGTCTAAAAATGATTTGCGTTCTTCGTCGTCTAGGTCGGCGAGTTCTTCTTCGATCTTCGCGCAGAATGTAATGACTTCAGCGGCTTCAGTAGATGCAAATTGGCGCACTTTTTCTACAAAGGCATTGTGTCCACCGTCGTCTAGTAAGTCGTCTTCAGAAATATTTGCAGCGTATATAATGGGCTTGCTAGACAGTAGGTTGAGGGTTTTGACAATTTCGTCTTCTTCTGGCGTTAGATCTAATGTACGACAAGAGAGCCCTTGGTCGAGGGTTTCTTTGATGCGCTCTAAAAGAGCCATCTCTTTCTCTAGTGATTTGTCAGATTTAAGCGCTTTTCTAGTGCGATCGATGCGGCGATCTAAAATTTCTACATCCGATAAGATGAGCTCGAGATTGATCGTTTCGATATCGCGCAGTGGGTCGACACTGCCGTCAACGTGGATGACATTCGGGTCGTCAAAACAGCGCACGACATGAACGATTGCCGCAACTTCTCTGATGTGGGACAAGAATTTGTTACCAAGACCCTCGCCGTTCGAAGCGCCCTTTACAAGACCTGCAATATCGTAAAACTCGATGGCGGTAGGCACGATTTTCTTTGAATCGTACATGCGCTGGAGCACGTGAAGTCTTTCGTCAGGCACAGAAACCACGCCTACGTTGGGTTCGATGGTACAAAAGGGATAATTCGCCGATTCTGCACCGGCACGCGTGATTGCATTGAACAGGGTGCTTTTGCCGACATTTGGCAAACCTACGATTCCAAGCTTCATGGTAGACCTCTCTATTTATTATGATGGTTAAGGGTTTGTAATTTGAATTGCCAACTATGTATTATAATCGATTTTTCAATAAAATGCAAAGATTCCTTTGAGTAACCCAAAGAATTGATATATGCTGTTTTTAGTGGGTAAAAACAACTACAAATACTTATAAACAATTACAAACAATTACAAACACAACAAATGTACCATCTTCGGCAACTTTATCGTCATTACAGGAGGCGCCCATGTTGCATCACAAGACCGATCTTCACTTATCCGTTCATCAGGTTGCTGGACATCAACTAACAGCAGTGCATACTAACAAATTTAAGACCATGACCATCGCATGGTACATGGAACGCCCACTTGACGCCCTTACATCGGTCTATGCCCTTGCCGTTAGACTGATGGTGCGTGCCTTTGGCGGTGATGACCCAATGGGTGTCAACAGACGCCTTCAAGGCCTATATGGTGCATATCTTCAGGCAGATGCAGTGAAGTATGGAGACCTTCAATCCCTTCAGCTAAAGCTCACATTTGTAAGCGATTTACATTTAAAACACTCAATTGGGCGCGAGGCATTGACGTGTTTTTCTGAGATTTTCACCTCGCCGGTCACTGCATTTGCTGGATTTGAGCAGCTGATGCACCTTGAAAAGAACAATTTAACATCGGCCATCGTGCAGCGCGATCAAGACCGCAGCGCAAAGACATATGATTCGCTGCTAGATTCACTGTTCCCAAACGAAAGTTATTCGAGGACTCCCTTTGGCAGTGTAACAGATGTGCAAGGCATTGAGGTGGAACAAGTTGCTCAGGCCATTAATACCATGATTTCTTCAACGCCATATAACCTCAAAATTATAGGAGATATGCTTCCAGAAAATTACCTCAGCGTTCTGTCTGAAGTCTTGCCAATGGCTGTACACAGCCAAAGCTACCAAAGAAAATTGCTCTCTACCATGCCACAGACAGCACATATCTCTCCAAGCTTTCTGGTTGAATATCACAAAATTGAGCAGGCAAAATTGGCTGTCGGCTTTGAGATGGGCTCGATTTCGTCCCCTGAATCGTATTATGCGGCAATTTTACTTGGCCATATGCTCGGAGGTGGTCCAAGTGCCTTGCTATTCCAAGAAGTACGCGAGAAGCGCGGTCTATGCTATGCGATTCATGCTAGGGTAGACAAGTTTTTAGGCATTCTCACTGTACATGCAGGCCTTCAATTTGAAAAGGTTGAAGAGGTCAAATGGGTTTTAGAGGATTTGCTTAAAATGTTGGTAGTAGATGAAATTGACGACATAGATTTAGAACGTTCAAAAAAAATGCTCCTTGGAAGTTACTTTTCGATGGCTGACACCCCAGTGGGCTGTTTGAACTTTATACATTCTCAATGGGTTTGTGGATTGCCAGAATCAATCGAAGAAGTGGTAGCGTATGTGTCACAAGTGCAAACTGCAGACATAAAAAGTGCCGCTCAAGGACTTCGCCTTATAGGTGGAGTGACATTTGCGCCAAAGGAGAAGCATCATGATTGAAATCTATGAAAATACGGCAATCAATGAAAAGTTGCACTATAAAAAAACGCCTTCTGGCCTAGATGTTTACGTGATTCCAAAAGCTGGTTTTTCAAAGACTTACGCATACTTTGCCTTTAAATTTGGCGGCCGAGACACTCAGCTGATTATCGATGGTCAGAGTGTAAAATTCCCCGAAGGGACAGCACATTTTTTAGAACACAAGCTCTTTGAAAGTCGGGAAAAAGATCTCTTCAAGAAATTTAACGAAAAAGGCGCTTCCGTCAATGCCTTTACAAATGCATCCTCTACAGTTTACTATTTGTCCTGTTCCGAGAGCTTAAAAGAAAACCTTCACGCCCTTCTCACGATGGCTCAAACACTAGATATAACAGAAGAAGATGTGGAGAGAGAAAAGCGCATAATCGCTCAAGAAATCGACATGTACCGGGATCAAGCAGATTGGCAGCTTTATCATCGCACCTTGCGGGCGATGTATCATAAACATCCGATAAGGCAAAGTGTGGCAGGCGATGCGTCGTCAGTAGCTTCAATCGATTTAGAGATGCTATATCGTGCCTATAATGCATTTTACACGCCAACTAACAGCTTTGTGCTGGTGGTGGGCGATGTGAATCCCCAACAAATAATGGACTGGGTCGAGGGCAGCTTGACAACCCCCTTTAAAAATCGCATTTCAATACTTGAGGCCGTATCGTCGTCTGAGCCAAGTAAGGTGAAGTTCGATCGTGTGGCATACCCCTTTGCAGTGGGCTTTTCAAAATGCTTGTTGGGTTTCAAAGACAATTATCGCCCGCTTACAGGAAAAGCGCTATATCATCAAAGTTTAGTTGTGAGAATGATGCAGGAGCTCTTCTTTGGACGCGCCTCGATACTTTATAACAGGTTGTACCAATCGGGAACGGTAAATGCTACCTTTGGTGTGGACTATTTGTTCGATACAGACTACGGTTTCACACTTATTGGCGGTGACAATATTGAACCTGAGCATGTACTCGCTCAGATTCGCGACTATGGTACAGAGCTTATTACACAGATCGATCAAGGCGCCAGCTCAGAATATTATCAAGAGCTAGAAAGACAGTTTGAGCAAGTAAAAAGACGCGCTCTCGGCAGGTATTTAATGAGCTATAATGGTCTCGACTTTATTGGGCATCACTTTGTGACGCATATTTTAAAGGGCATAAACCCGCTAAACTATGTGGAGCTCGTAGAGGGAATTAGCTTTAATACAGTGGTAAAGGCGTTCTTTAGCCAAATTCACGATCAGACACCTGCAGTGGTGACACTCGATCCTATAAAAACAAAAGGTTAGACGTATCCGTTTTAAATGTATTACAACTTGTATTACTGCTTGTATTACTGCTTGTATTTGTTTAAACTTAAGTGAAGTCTTTCAAGCCTTATAGGCACTAGTCGATATAAATCTAAAAATTTTAATTAGAGGAGTGAATATGCTTGCGATTAACCCGGTAGCACTTGATTTATATGGTTTAGAAATTAGATGGTATGGCATTATTATGGCCTTTGCGATGCTCTCGGGTGTGCTCTTAGCGATGTACCGCGCAAAGCGTATAGGGCTAAATCCAGATATTATCGTCGACCTTGCATTGGTAACGCTTCCCTCTGCTATTATTGGCGCAAGGCTATATTATGTGGCTTTCGAATGGGCGCAATACAAAGGCGATATATGGCGCATTCTCAATTTTAGAGAGGGTGGTTTGGCCATTCACGGTGGTGTAATCGCTGCGATTCTAGCTGGCCTTGTGTTTACAAAATTAAAAAATCTGCCCAGCTGGACGTTGGCAGATATCGCAGCCCCAGCTATTATTTTAGGGCAAGCAATTGGGCGATGGGGTAATTTTATGAACCAAGAAGCACATGGCGGACCAACGGACTTGCCGTGGGGTATTCTTATCGATGGCGTAAAGGTGCATCCAACGTTTTTATATGAGTCTCTTTGGAATCTTGGTGTTTTAGGGTTTTTGCTTTGGTTTGAAAAGCGAAAAGCCTTTCATGGCGAACTTCTGGCTTGGTATGCCGTTTTGTATTCGGCAGGTAGATTTTGGATTGAGGGGCTTAGAACCGACAGTCTTATGATTGGTCCGCTGCGAACAGCACAATTGGTGTCTTTAGGTTTAATTGTTCTTGGAAGCCTTGTAATTGCAATAGGTAGAAAGCACGCAAAAAAAACTTTATAATTTTGTGAAAATGTTTTCTTGACATTAAAAAACGGTTTTGCTATAGTGATTTCATATTCAAGGTGTGTTACTGATTCGTCAGGCATAAACCTACTGTTCGACCATTCGAGGCAGTATGTTTATGCTTTTTTGTTTATACAGCGATTGCTCACAATTGGAGGCACTATGCAAGTCGTCGTACTCAAAGTCATGAATAACAATGTGCTTTTAGGGCGTGACGTGAACCGCCAACAAGAGTGTATGGTGATAGGCAAGGGCATCGGATTTGGCAGAAAGACTAATGAGGTTGTCAAGCTGTCCAAGGATACAATTGAAAAGGTCTATTACGCCGAAGATACTGCGGCTATGAATGCCTATATGGCCCGTGTCTCTCATATCGATGCAGCAATTATTGGGGTTTGCGAAGAACTGATTGCAGAGGCAGAAAATGCACTTGGTCCCATGAGTCAACAGCTGCACGCGGTATTTATCGATCATATTGCATTTGCCATCGACCGCGTTAAGTCGGGCATGGTCATAGACAACCCCTTTATTTTCGAAATACAAGCCCTATATCCCAATGAATATGCATTTGGACAAAAGGCAGTTAGCAGAATCAATCGGGAATTCTCTGTGTATTTGCCAAAAGATGAAGCGGGCTATATTGCACTTCACTTATACGCAGCCTCGCAGAATGCTGAGGTAAAAGAAGCGGTTAAGCAAACGCGTATCTTGACAGAGGTAATGCAATACTTAGAGCAACTTCTGTCTATTAAAATGCAGCGCCACGATTTCTCATATATTAGACTTCTCAACCACATGCGCTCAGCACTAGAGCGATACAGAAAAGGTGTTAAGAGCGTCAATCCACTTATGCTGAGCATTCAAAGCGATTTAGTGGAAGCGTATCGCCAGGCAACTCTCGTTGGTCAATTTCTCATGCAGGAGTATGGAATAGAATTTGATCAAGGTGAACTGGGTTACTTGGCCATCCATCTTGAACGCATTCAAAATATTAACGATCAACAATCACGTGTTACTGGTAATCAGGCATGAGTGATGACGAATCTCGTCATTGCCATGTCTTTTTATATGCATTCTGCCATGGTGGTTCAAGGGCCCTGAACCCAATGATAGGACTTATTGCGTTACTAACAATTTAACTTATTGGCATTTCGTTTAACGAGTTAGAATAGGGGGATATTATGTCTAAGGTTTTTAATAGCCTACAAAAGGTCGGGCGTGCATTGATGACACCGATTGCTGTAATGCCAATTGCTGCGATTCTGCTGCGCTTAGGTGCTGGCGTTCCGGGAATTGAAGGGAAGTTTGCCGAGATCATATTAAAAGCGGGGGATGCTGTTTTTGCCAATATGGCCCTGCTGTTTGCCATTGGTATTGCCTTTGGCTTGGCTAAAGATAACAATGGTTCTGCTGGTTTAGCTGGTGCTGTTGGCTATCTCGTCACAAAAAATGTCTACGAGGTTATCAATCCAGAGATCAAAACTGGCGTATTCGCTGGCATTGTGATGGGGATTATCGCCGGTTCGCTCTATAACAGATTCCACAATATCAAATTGCCGGACTACTTAGGATTCTTTGGCGGTAAGCGCTTTGTGCCAATTATCACATCGGTAGTGGCCATTGCCGTGGGTCTTCTCTTTGGATTTATTTGGCCGTCGGTTCAGATGGGCCTAGATGCCTTTGCAAAAGCCGTTGTTGCCTCTGGTGGTGTGGGTCAGTTCTTCTATGGATTCTTAAATCGTCTGTTGATCCCAGTGGGGCTTCACCATGTTCTTAACACGGTATTCTGGTTTACGCATGGCAGCTTTACAAATGCAGCGGGTGAGGTTGTAAATGGAGATTTATTCAGATTCCTCGCTGGCGATAAAACAGCAGGCGTCTTTATGGCTGGTTTCTTCCCAATTATGATGTTTGCACTCCCTGCTGCAGGTTTGGCATTTATTACAACTTCTAAAAAAGAGAATCGCGCAGAAGTAGCTGGTTTTGTAAGCTCAATTGCCTTGACTTCATTCTTAACGGGTATTACTGAACCATTAGAATTTTCATTTGTCTTTTTAGCACCAGGTCTATATGCATTCCATGCGGTAATGACCGGTGTGGCTCTCGTGGTTACAAATGCACTTGGCAT
>CALFXQ010000224.1 GCA_937958285.1 uncultured Fusibacter sp.
ATTAAAGTCCTGGCAAACTAAACACCACACGAATTTGAAACATGTCGTGTGGTGTTTGTGATTATGCACTATTAAACTTAAACACTCTATCCAATCCGATTATGCCAAATTTCGTTTTTTCAATATGCGATGATAAATCGGGCTATCATTTGTAGGTTTTGTCACCGGTTCTAGTTTGCCCTCACGAACCATTTCTTCTATACGGAATGCAATCCAATTATCACTAATGCCGAGCTGATATTTTCCAAGCACTCGACCAATAATCATTGCCTCCTGAAATTCATCATCTTCATCTTCAATTTCACTAATAATATAACGATCATAGATGGTTTCTGACACACTGACCAACTGCCCGTTAAGCATTGCTCGAAGTGGTGCATTTTCTTCTTGAAGTCTTATCCAAAGAGATGCAAAATCCAAGCAGACTGTAGGTGAAACTTGAACTTGCAATTGAAGGTATCTAAACCATTCACCAGGGGGCACTTCACCCCAGCTTATATTTTGTTTTTTATGGCCATCCTCATCGACTTCCCATTCAGGAAGTTTGACTGAGTAAACACTTCCACTGACTTTCATTTGAGTTAGTTGCGCCATAAACCAATAAGCACCACAAATTTCATCAGGCTGATTGCTGTACCAAATTCGAATATCTTCTCCTGCAGCTACTCTTTCATTCACAGTTTGCAAATCACTTTTTGCCCTTTCCCATATATTTCGTGCGACTTGTTTTAAATTATCATATGGAAAGACACTGTATATCTGTTCTAATACTTCTTGGCGTTCAGAACCAAGTATACTCTCTGAAATATTTCCAACACTAAGACCCAGGTTAAACCCAAAGACATCTGAAGAGTTGCCTCCCATTGGTGTTGCTCTTTCCCAAGCCAAGCGTTCCTTATCAGCATATTCGCGGCGAGCATCTTCGATTTCATTCGCTGTCACTGGACTACCGTCGTCGTGGCTAAGGATTACACCAAATGCACCACTATTATATTTCCCTTTGCCATAATTTTGTGCGAACTTCAAACTACCACATGCACTTTCATTAAAAAGAATTTGAATCATTTTAACCCTTCCTTTTATCCTTCAAATAGACTTGTTTCAACTCAGAGTATTTCCTCTGAATTCTCAACTCCTCTTCATCATTCTTAACCTTAAGTCTCAATAATACCTGATCATCTTTGAACTCAAAATTTTCAATTGGGAATCGATTCAAAATATCATCTGTCAATTCATCAACTTCAAAACAAATTACTTTTACGGCGCCCTCATACCGCTTGCCATATTCATCAGGCAGCTCGCGTCTTGTAAAATGATTCGTTTTAATTTCAACATCTTTCATTCTTGACAGATAAACCTCTTCAAAAGCGTTCGTTTTAATCTGCCTAACAACAAGCGTCCAGAGTTCACCCTTTAACCGTAGCTCGTATGGCTCTACGCGGTATTTTATTAGCTTTCCCCCAGTGTAATAATCGAACTCAATCATTCGTTTTTCAATGGTTGCTATCTTTACCAAATGAAACTTCTCCTGAAGATCTAGCGACACGTCATTGGTGTTGATCCATAGGGTACCCGCTTCATTGAAGTATTGCTTCAATAATTTCAGAGCATAATCTAATTGCGCATTTGGCAGTTTCTTTATGTCATCAAGCGCTTTCTTTAAGACTGCCTCTTCAGATGCAGTCAATTTCGTCTTATTAATCGCATAGTTCTCACTTAAAAGAACGCCACCGCCAATGCCTTGCTGCATTGTTATCGGAACCCCTGCTTTAGCGAGCGTTTCTACATCACGATAAATGGTTTTTGTTGATACACCAAAGTGGTCTGCAATATCTTGGGCCTTTTGCTGTCGATTATTTAGAAGCAAATAGATCATTTCTATTATTCTGCTAGTTCTCATAAGTGTCCTCTAACTCTTCAATATTAATTACATTCTTTCTCTCAATAAGTTTTTCAACATTCTTAATTATTTCTTCAGAGACTTCTGGATAATAAATAATTAAGTTTCTTTTCGCCCTAGTACAACAAACATAAAAAAGCTTTTGCGTTCTTTTTAGAATACTATCAAAACTTGATTTTTTAGAACTGGGAAGCGTTTGCTTAATACCTGGATACAATAAATACTCAAAATTATAATTATTCCATCCACCTTTTTCAAGTATCACAAGAACATTTTCAAATTCTGTACCTTTTATTTTATGTTGTGTTGACAATGGAACATAGCCTTCAAGATATCTATAAAGTTTTTCAAACTCTTCATATGGTACCACACCTACTCGTTCAAAAAGATACCAATTCTTTT
>CALFXQ010000225.1 GCA_937958285.1 uncultured Fusibacter sp.
TTATTTAAATAAACGAACAAAACATAACTATGATAAAGCAGTTTTTTTTGATCGAGATGGTACTATTCATATTGACAAAGTGATGACAAGAGAGAAGCATGAACTTGAGTTTTTTGAGGATACCATAAGTACAATAAAAGAATATCAAGAAAGAAAGTATAGAATTGTAATTATTACGAATCAAAGTGGTATAGGAAAAGGTGTTTACACTAAGAGGAAAATGCATAAGTTTAACAAATACTTAAGAACGCAATTGGAAAATAGAGGGTGCGTTATTGATGCTATTTATTATTGTCCTCATACAAGTGATGATAGTTGTAAATGCCATAAACCTAATACGGGTATGATTGAACGTGCAGTAAAGGAGTTAAATATCGATGTAAAGAAATCGATATTAATAGGTGATAGAATGACAGATATTAAAGCTGGAGTGTCTGCAGGTATTCAGAAAAACTTTGTTGTAACAACAGGAATTTATTGTGAAGGCAACTTTTACACAGAACCTTATTTAGAAGAACTACATGGAAAATATAAGATTATTTCCTCCTTGTCTGAATCCTTACTATCATAAGTTTAAAAAGTATAAACTGTGTGTTTTCAATTAGCGCCACCCCACATAGTTTATTCCTTTCGAACGTACTTTAGAATATCGGAACCAGCTTGAATAAAGGATATTCCAGTGTGACCATTGCAGTGGAACGGGCGTGTTTGATATTTCCTAAATTGGAGCTGATTGCCAAACGAGAAATCGGAAATGTGTAATATTGTAACGTTTGCCCTTTACGATAATCTATATCCTTCTCGGATAGTGGTGGGAGAGCAATCTGTACGAGCAAAGTGCTTTGGTGAGATGCTTGCTGACTGGGCCATCAAAAGTGAAATCCCAATGCTTTGTACCAATACGACAGAAGCTGAGGCCATTAAGTTGTTTGCCATCACTTTTTTAGCCATGCGTGTGGCTTACTTTAATGAGTTAGATTCTTATGCGTAAGTTAGGGGCTTGGATTCGAAGTATATTGTTGAAGGCGTAGAGCTAGATCCGCAGATTGTTGGGGTTTATCGTTTGACCATGAAGATGGATTCCGACACCTTTAGGCAGTCGGCGATTCAGGGTGTGAGGAGCTTTACTGGGTTGTTGACAAGGTTTATTGTAGGGATTTGTTTGGGAGAGACTAAACGACACTTTGCGAGGCCATTGAAACAATTTTAAGCGAGACCTATAACACATGGGTAATAGCCCTTATATTTTTGAAGATGAGCGTAGCCAGCTAATTTCGTAGCAATATTCGTGAATAAAACATACTTTAAGGAGATGCCCATGGCTTATGTAACTACAGATGATTCATATTTTGACGGTGGCTTATTTGAGCTGATTGGATGGTCGATTCTCGGCGGCTTGATTACATTCTTTACCTTTGGTATTTGCTATCCCTGGGCACTGTGCATGGTGTATGGATGGCGTGTCAATCACACTGTGATTGATGGACGCAGACTTAGGTTTACAGGAAGCGCCATGAGCTTGTTTGCCCACTGGATCAAGTGGCTGATCTTACTGTTTATTACTTTCGGCATATATGGCTTCTGGCTAGGCATTGCCCTCGAGAAATGGAAGGTTAAGAACACGACCTTTGCTTAAAAAATCGTAAAAGCCGCTTGAGGGCGGCTTTTTATGGAAAAGAGATTGTTAAATAAATAACTAATCGAGAATGATAGTTGCAGATGCAACTCTGAGAATATGCAAGTATATGGCGACTTTGATGTTGTAAAAGATACTCCTAAAGCCCACAAGGAGTTTGAGTTGATTTTGGATAGCTGACAGCTCTTTGGTGCTGCGGGTTAGTAAAATAATGAAAAAAGTATGAATTTTTCTTAATTGCTGTTAATCACTGGTATACTTTATTAAAGAGATTATACGTAAATAAATCTCCTTACGTTGATTTTCAGGCTTTACCAGAGGTCGATTTGGAAGACGGCAAACAAAACAAGGTAGAACGTGTATTACATATTTATTCTAAGTTGATGCGTGGTGAGATAGTAATTAGACGCGAATTATCAAATCACTTTAATGTCAATGACCGCACAATTCAGAGAGATAGAGATGACATCAGAAATTATGCGTGTACACAGCTGAATGAAATGGTAAGTTACTAAACCTAGTTTAATCGCGTAAGTACAAGGGTTATCTGATGGAACGCCTCAACGAAAAACCGATAGAGCTTGGCCAACTATTTGCAGTCTGGAAAATTATGCATGAGAGCAGGGCATTTATTAAGCCAGATATGAAGCGAGTATTAGAAAGTATAATTTGTGCAATGCTTACGAAGCTGATAGGAAGATGCTCTGGGAAGCAATCAGCAATGAGCTAAAGCTGGGCTTTGATTTAATCAACGATACATCGCCCACAATCTACAGAATCGATAGAATTCAGTCTATATTAACACTTTGAAACAGAAGTTCGCTAAACCCTACCATGACCGTTTTGAAGAGGGGGAGTTTAAATAGCGTATACAGTTTATGTACGGTGGTATAACTCAAAAGGTCAAGTTCAAGTATTTTGGAAAGAATGTTGAAGCGATCCTAGATCGCTTGCGAACTGCGCGTGTGATTTCACAGGACTCAAACCATTACTTGATTTCTGCCGAGGTTTTCGGAAAAGGTATCGAGATGTGGTTTCCAAGCCAGGGTGATAATGTTGAGGTGATGAAGATTTTTTAGTTATAAAGCATGTTTATCTCATAATTGCCGAAGAATAGGACAGACAAGGAGAGCCTTATGAGAAATAAAGATCAAAATGAATTACTGAATATTCGAGGAATCAATTTGCCGATAGGTGCTGCAAATGTACGTGGAGACATAGAAGATTTTGTTATTACCATTTATTGCAAGGAAGGTGCTACCTATCGCTTTTCAGTCAAGGGTGGGAATATTTGCACCTGCAATAATAGCGATGTAGATTCTGTGTTTGACTACGAGGTGCGCTAAATATGAACAAGTATGAACAACAACAAGAAGAACTAAAAATTCATTGGGAAGTAGAAGAGAAAAAATTCACTGCAGAAGCAAATAGGATTAGTGGGCTGTCTACTCAATACTGTAATAAGTTTAACTCTTTTGTCACAATAATAAATGTTGAACGGCATTTAATGAGAAAAGAGATAAATACCTTGTATAAGTTTCTAAAAGTTTTAGGAGATATTCAGGATAAGGCCACACTTTTTGATTTTGCAGCTGAGGATTGGTTGTTTTCTGAATATCATTCTAATGGCGGTAATGGCCCAAAAACAAACAGTAACCCACTTGATTTTACGAGTAGAGCTTTTGTTGAATCGGTAGCCATCGGTGCAGCGATATCGGGTTCAAGCGTTGCGAGTGCTACAATGGCAGCAACAGCTACTAGTGGTATAATTGGCGCTACAGCTGCAGTAGGATTAGTAATGCCCGTTATTGTACCTGTTGCTATTCCAGCATATGTGCTATTCAAAGGAATGCAAGATAAAGCCAACGATAAACAAAGGCTAGAAGACATGACTAAACGCTTTGAAGCACAAAAAATTCAGTGGAAAAAAGAGTTATCTCAAATGCATGATGAGGGTATCTTTTTTGCAAACGCTGTTATGATCGCAGATATGTATAGAATATTAATTGCACAAGTTCGTGATACCATCACAGAAAGAATTATACCTGAGTTTAATTGTATATTATCCTTTCTTTATGCTGACGCAATCAAGAACAGTATCATTAATAACGATAGTCCGGATGAACCTGAAATTGCAAGCATTAATGAGTACCGTGGAACGCCTTATGAGAGCCATTATATATTTGTAAAGAATACATTTGACTATTATTTACTTATAAACAACTTCTTCAAAGAGCCAGTGCTGTCTAATTTGTTAAGTAAAAGAAAACTCACAAAGATAGAGTATGATCAGTTCCAGAACAAGCTTAAACTCATTGGGAATCAACAGGTTAAGTTGCTTAAAGATACTACGTTTGGAGGTGAAGTCAAATGAGTGCACAGGCTTCAGCTGTTGATTTGGGAGAAGTGATTAGGATACATCAAGCTATGTTGCAGTACAGAGATTTTGCCTACATAAATCTTATTCAGCAAATCAATACTAAAACATCTTCAATAATAAAAGATGACCTCGGTTCCCAGTTCATCCATAACTGTGGTCGAGATTTGGCTGGTGAAGTTGTTAGAAACTTTTTTAATACTTCCGACTATAATATTACGGTTGACCAACTTTCTAGACGGATTCTTAGTTTTAATTATGAGGATGAGTATGACCCCATTAGTGAACTAGGAAGCAAAGAAACAATCCAAAAAAGCGTCTTTGAGCATCGGGAAATTACATCGACAACACTGGTCGAGATTGCATGTGATTTAGATAAAAACCAATCCATGCTTTTCACAGAGAATCGTAAATCAGATAGACTTGACATGAAAGGCAAGAAAGCTTATCGCGAGAGTCAACGCGATGAAAATGGAGACTTGTTCGATGAACTTACTGGCAAGAAAGGAACGCAGACTACTGTACATCAAAATGGAAAAGACATTCAAAAAAGTGATCTTCACGCTGACCATCGCCAATCACGAGAGTCAGCGCGATACAACTCAAAATACATAACACAAGATGGCGTACAAGCTTTGAAAGAGTTTTGGAATTCATCAGAGAATATGCAACTTATTCATGCTTCAGCAAATACCTCTAAAGGTGATGTTCGTGTCTGTGAGGTAAATGGTAAAATCAAATACGTCAATACCAAAGAAGCAGAATATGACCCTAAAACAGATATTACACATAGAGCAACTGCTGTTCAATTGACAGAAGCCACAATACAGCAATGGGAAAAGGGCGCCGCAGATAGTGCTAAGATTCAGAAATTATTGTCTGAGGGATATTTGCAAAAAGATGAGAATGGCAATATTACAGTTCCCAGATCGATTAAAAAAGCACTAGAGCATAATATTCGCGAGTCTCAAAACGCTGAAAGCAAAGTTGTTTTGCAAAATACAAAGTATGATCAAGTCGCTAAAGATGCAGCTAAACATACGAAAGATGGTATCGGAAAGATCATTGCCGGACAAATAATATATTATGCGGCGCCACCACTTGTATTTGAGATTCGCACCATACTTCAAAACCGCAACATAAGTCTTGATGGTGCTCTTGCTCAACTTACAGAAGCAGCAGATCGCATAGGAAGTTATGTTTTGTCAAAGCTAAAAGATATCTTTACCAATGTCTTATTTGCAAGTCTAAAGAAGTTTATTAAAGCATTTATGGATATTTTGATTAACTCGGTCAAGGCGACGATAAAAAAGCTACTTAGGATTGCTAAGAATTTACTACTCTCAACAGTTGATGCAGTAAGAATTATTGCAGACAAAAACGCAACTTCTGCCGAAAAAGCTGACTCAGTCTTTAATTTATTCGGCGTTACAATTACATCCTGTGTCATTGAAATACTGTTTGAACTCGCTGCTGAGGCACTACATATCCCTGAGCCATTTGATGATATTATATTTGGCCCATTGCAAATATTAACCACTGTTATATGCACGAACTTAACAATGCTCATTCTACAAAAGGCCGATTTGTTTGATGTTCGCTTCGGTTTCAAAATTAACGCGGTTAAAAATGTATTTGCACAAGAATATTCAGCATACGAACAAGAAATGATGCTTGTAGAAGAGTATGCTTCGGAACAAATTCAATCAATCATTGAAACCGCTCAACAAGATACAATCAGTATTTATAATAGCATGAATGAACTTAATCCTAAGGAAAACTTTGCTCAGCAGCATTTGTCCAAGATGAGCCGAATGTTTAATGTGCATATCGATT
This sequence comes from uncultured Fusibacter sp., assembly GCA_937958285.1. Lineage (GTDB taxonomy): Bacteria > Bacillota > Clostridia > Peptostreptococcales > Acidaminobacteraceae > QQWI01. The sequence goes on from CALFXQ010000225.1 coordinate 5,850, forward strand.
TCGATGAAAAATGGGAAAATTTCGTATTGAAGGATATGATTAATGCTTTAGGGTTAACAGTATCTGTTAACAGAAATTATGGCTTTAGAACAAATTATAGAGGTTCTACTACAGAGAGTTTAGCTGCTATTTATACTTATCAGCACTTCACAAAATGGGATAAAAAGTTAGCCGGTGATATACCGATTACTGTTTTCGAGTTCAATGATGAGATTGAATCCCAAATTGCTTCTATCTGTAGTATTCACCCACTAATTTTTGGAACGATTAAAGAATACTTAGACCGAATTTCCTTACAGGCGTTAGAGGCTCTCAGTGTAATGATTTCTGTTTTAATGGAGCGCGGCAATGGTGTAACAAAAGATAAAGAGCTTGCAAAAGCAAGATACGACCAATACTTCAAAGATAGGGGAGTTTCGAATACACCTTCTATTGATAGCGGAGTAAAAACTAGAACTTCTTGGATTCCCGCCCACTAGTGACACTTAAATTACCTTCAACTAATTAGAAACATCGGTGCCAGGTACCCGTAGAGATATTTGTAATGTAGGTGCTAGAATGCATTGGGTGTGGGTCGAATTACCTATATTAAGAGCGGCTCATGAATGGAGATTGGGATATAGGCGTTTGATAAGAACAGTTAGTTATACTTTGTTGATTATGTGAGATTCAAATAGTGATTACAGATTATTTATTGCCTTTAAATTTCTAATTATGTAATTGTTTCAACTTCGTCAAATTACGATCAAGAGAAAACCACTTTAGCTCTGGCAGACTTGAGGCGTTGTGTTGTTAATTTGGTCGACGGTGCCTGTTTGTTACTCAGAATCAGTTACGGCTTTGTTTGAAACCAATAATAATCTCTTTTCTAAAGAGTTTTAAAGGGAGGACCATGACCTTTACACTAACCTCTATCCTTATCGGTTAGTGTTGGAGGAGCAATCTGACCGAGCGAAGTGCTATTGTGACATGCTGGCTGATGGGACCTTCAAAAATGATATCCCATGTGTTATTCCATTTCGATTGAAGTAGACATTGTTGAGTTGTTTTCCAAAGGATACCAAACAGCTTCGGCCAAATATTCAGATGTTCCACAGAATATGGTGTAGGCGATTGTCAAAGCGAATTTGACGATTAAGGAGTATGTGGCGGAGAAGATTATTAAGCGTAGTCCGTGGGTTGTTTAGATTGGGCATGCAATTTTTAAGCCTGCGATGCGCGAGGATGATTTTTATCATTCTAGTATGATTAAGGATTTCGAGGCGCTTAAGAGGATGTCAGATGTGATTGCGGCAAACCGCATGTGTGATGACCTATAAAGGGCTTTTGAGAAGGTTTATTGTAAGGATTTGTTTGGGAGATAATAGGTTTTTTCGTAGTATTTCATATTTTATAGGGGGAACTCGTAATGGAGAAATTGATTGATATCTTAGCTTTTTTAACAAAAAATCCTGAATTAACAGATTCGCTAATTAAAAAGGTAAAAAGAACATTTGGAGCTGTTCACAAAGCAACACCTGCTGTAATGAATGGTAATACAGGTTTTTTAATATGGGATTATATTGTGTTCAATGAGATTACCTTTTTAAATGATCAAACTGGGACCATTACTTCTCTTTTTACTTCGTTTTCAGATGAAGAGACAGATAATCGTTTTGATGAATTTAAGAGCAAGTATGGTTCTTAATCAATTGAGAAAAATTTATTACTTCGCATATGGAAATAGTTGCTAGACTTTAAATCTGATGTGTGCAACATATCTGTCTTTAAGCCTTGGCTAAGATATTGTTTGACAGTGCATGTCGTTTGGCCCTGCGAACTAATACAATAGAGTGCTCTTAACTTTCCGCCATTGGTAATTTGATAATCGTCTGCTTCGGAGACGCACAAATATATTGTGAATTGTAGGTCGGATCGTTTTATTGAGTATGTAATCTAAGACATGGACATGATAATCACTATGTAATTGATAATTGCAATATTATTACTGATTTAGTTTTGGGCAGTGTTTTTGACTTATGGATGCAGAGTTCAAATACATTGTTTTGATTTCTATAAAAGTCGCTTAATCAGCGACTTTTATTGGTATAGTGGTGCTGACTGTCAGATGTTTCTACATAGGGTTATTGGGAGGTTGTGTGTCTATTGTAAATAAAATGAAGAAAAAAACTAAGATGTGGCTAATTAAAGCTTTCAGCTTATTAATATTAGTTGCGCTTATTGGTTTTGGGATTTGGGCGTTTAATAATCCTGGTAATAAGGCTGAGATAATTACAAAATCAACCCTTGAGAAAATTGTTAATATTAGTGAACTGTCAACTTATCAGGCGGTTTATAATGGCATTGGGATTTCCCACAACGAGGAGAATAAGGATGTCATCGATTATTATGTTGCCTACGAGGCAAAGGTGTATGCAGGTTTTAACGTTAAGGATGTTAGGGTATCTTCTAATGAAGTGACTAAGAAGATTACAGTGATTATTCCTGAGATAGCTATTAGCGATGTTAATGTAGATTTTGCTTCTATGGAATTTATTTTTCAAACTAAGAAAGCGAAAAGTAGCACAGTTTCTGCGGAGGCTTATAAACTATGTGAGGCGGACGCTCTAGAAGAAAGCGCTTCTAAGGTCGAAATCTTAGAAATGGCCCAGGAGAATGCTAAAATATTATGACTGCTTTCTTGAGTCCATTTATTGAGCAACTTGACCCTAGCTATGAATTAGTTGTTCTAGTTGGAGGTGGAAGATGAGTGTTAAAAAACTGATTCTTTTACTGATGCTTGTGATTATATTGCTTATGAGTGTGGCTTGCTTTGATAGATCTAAGAAAATTGCGGATGCAACGCCTGACTTATCTGAGATTAAGGCTATTTGTGAGTTGGCAACCATGAAATGTTATTATCATAATGTTGCAAAATTCAAAGAGGAAGATGCAGAGAGGTTTCTGTTCTGGCTAAAGGATAAGCATTTTTGGGTGGAGTATAGTGGCATTGTGGAAATTGGGATAGATGTCTCGCAGGTATCCATCGATGTTAAGGATACAATTGTAACCATTACAATGCCTAAGGCCAAGGTTTTGAGATATAAGGTTGATAGTAAGACTTTAAATGAAAACTCCTTTTTTGTGGCTAAGGGTTCTGCTGATATTTCTGCTGAGGACCAAATTAAGGCTATTGCCGAAGCGCAAAATAAAATGGTTATGTCGGCATCGACAGATTCTATTTTACTTGCCAATGGTCAACAACAGGCACAAACATTATTAGAAAAATACATTATGAATTTAGGGGATGCCGTTGGGAAACAGTACACAATTAAGTGGGTCTATCTCGATAGTCAGTCAGGGGAAGTGGAAGAAAAGACGACGGCAGGGGAGTGAGAAACATGGGTGCCTGGCACCCAAAGGGACCAAAAGAGAAGCACTATGTAACTCGGTTAGTGGTGGGAGAGCAATCTGCCTGGGCGAGGTGGTTTAGTGGGATACTTGCAATCTGGGCCATCAGAAGTGATCTTGCTATGCTTTATACGAATTTGATAGTGGCGATAGTATATGCGAATTGCATGCTAAAGATTCACGGGTCCGTGAAGGGATAATGCGGGTTTGTTTGGTAAATGACGATGGGGAGGAAGATTGTATGAATCCACTTTTAAAAACTGGTCAGGTTCTATTGCAGCAGGGATCAAAAGTAGCGCTTAAGCATGGTGGGAAGGTGCTTGGGGCGGTTATATCGGATGAGGTCCTTAAAAAAAGCGTTGAGCTTGGAAATGATTATATTGCAAAGCAAAAAGAGTTGATAAAAATTCCTGACATTGTTGATGTTCAACTGGATGAGGCCGTGAAGGTTTTAAAGGATGACATTGGGTTTACGCCTTTACTTGCAACTGCCCAGCCAAAGCTTGAGTATGCTCAAGCGACGGCAAATGTAGTTCTTTATACTGTGCCTAAAGTAGGGACTAAGATCATGCCAAAGTCGGTTGTTAAAGTATATTATTTAACACCTGAATTGCTTGAGAAGAGCAAGGTTCTATTTGATACGCAGATTAAAGACGTTAAGGTGAACACAATTATTGGTATGCAAATGCATGAGGGGCGAAAAGAGCTGCTTGAGTTAGGTCTAAAAGTTACTGAAAAGCTTGAAACTGCTAACATTAAGTTGATACATAAAATCGATGGTGAGATTACAAGAATAACACGGGCCAAACTTGATAAGCCTGAAGTTAAATTTAAGACGGGTGATTCTATTTGGCTCTATTATGTGGATCAAAATGTGATTGATGAGAGTCTGGCTCTGAAAGTTAAGAGGGATGAAGAAGCGCTGGATAAGGTTGAAAAGAGGAATCAAGCGGCAAAAGACTTAACTACGGGTATTTATCAGGGGGCTTCGAAGGTTGCGGTTAGTAGTGTTAATGCGGCTGCCAAAGGCGTTAAGGTTGTGGTGAGTGGCGCAAAGGGTGTTGTTGGTGGGAAGAAATAAGGTGCCACCCTCGAGGGTGGCACCTTATGGTTACATTTTCTTTTTTTCGAAATAATGATCTACTATTTTAAAAATCACTACTGAAGTTGTCAAAGATATAAAAACATCTCGATAGTCTAAATTTCCAACAAAATACTTGAACAAACTGTTCAGAAAAGTATAAGCCCACGCTAAAATTAACCATTTTAATTTGTAAATAGAATTCACAGTCGTATGTTCCTCCTAAAATTATCAACAATTATATTAACATTTACTGTATTACCAATTAAAATAAACTTAGCATGATATGGGTAAAAAAACAATCAACTATCGGTATCAGGTGCCGAGTGGGAAGTAACGATTTATGTGGTTACAATAGTGATTGTCATTGTAATATTTATATTTAATGCCCAAATAAGTATAAGTGAGTTAGGTGAGTTTAAATTCACGAAGTGCGATTTTAAGGAATGATTCAACGGGAGATTCTGCACTGATTTCTCTTTTGGGTTATGGTGTAATGTTAAAAATATGCTAAACTGGCAATTATCAAGACACAAGGAACTGTAAAAATTAGTATGGATGGTGAATGTCGGGCCTCGAATAACATTGCTAAAGAATGCTTTTTCAGATCATACAAGTGGGAACGTGTGTATCATATACGCTTATAAATTGTATAAGAAGTAAGGAAAATTACCATTGAGTATATGCACCAATACAATAATTAAAGGATCCCTCAAGCGTTTAAGGTCAAATACCTGCATTAAATAAACATTACATAAGGTTTAATGTTTACTTTTGCAATCAACGTTAAAAAGCACATAAAAAAGCGACGTTAACATATATAAATAGTTAATACGCCGCCATGGTACTGCGTAGAAGGGCTTATTAAGTTGTTTTTCTATTTGTAATAAGGACACGAATGATATCGATTTTCGTTGGTGCAGTAAGTAACGTAATCATCATAGGTACAAGTGTGATCAATACTTTTTCTACAGTACCAATTGCCATCCCAGTAATAGTAAGGGCATCTAAACTCACTCATTTTACTCACCATCCTTCATTGTTTTAGTAAACTAGAGATATAAATTTATGCTGTGGTTGATTCAATTTTACATTATTTGATTTGCCCAGTACATAGTACTCCTATAAGATGCAGTTGAAATAACTTAAGATGTCAATAATGCAACATAACTGGAATTTTGGTTCATAAGTGCTGTGTTGAATAACTACTTTTTGTATCTTTCTATTGTATTGACGCTAACAAAGGAGCGGATATGTGCGTGATTGAAATGTTTCGTAGTTATTTGTTGCTTGAGAATAAGAAAAAGACAACAATTTCTACTTATGTTTACACACTTCAAGCCTATAGTAACTGGATAAAACTAACTCAGACTGATTCTGATCAGTTAATAACTCGACAACACATCTTAGCCTATAGGCAGTATCTTATGAAGGAAAAGGGCATATCTAACAACTCTATAAATCACGCTTTGCGCGTACTATCAAAGTTTAATAAGTTCTTGATTTTAAGCGATCAGACAATGGAGATACATGTTGTAAAAAGTGATTTTTTGACTGCAAGATTGTCGTCGAGTAAGCCATTATTAGTTAGTAAGAGTGATGTAGATAATTTTATGACTCTTGTTATAAAACATGCTTCTGAAAGGGATTATCTTGTTATTCAATTGCTTTTTTTCACTTCTCTTTCTTTAACAGAAATACTCAACATTAAATTAAGGGATGTGAATCTTCAACTATCATACTTTGAGTTTGTTCAGGGTGATTGCAATAAGCGAATTAGGTTTAACTTAAACACCGAACTTCTAGTTGCGTATAACAACTATTTGTCTGTTCGTTACGCATACACCTCTTCAGCTAATTCACCTTACTTGTTTGTCAGCCAAAAGTCTCACAAGCTGAGTTCTACAGTTATCAATAAACTCTTTCGCAAACTTAATGCGCCATTTAACCCATCATGTTGTAGAAAACACAATTTTCTTGATTCTTAATAGTTACAAGGGGGCAATGTGTACAATATCTACGTTTTTGAAGACAACAGGCAAGATGCAGATACAATATTGTTTAATGTTCATCTCTATTCCGAAAAAAATCCACAATTCAAGATAGAGAGAATATCTTATTTTAACAAGAATTTTGAAAATTTCATTTATGATAAGACTCGTAAGTCTGATAGCCATAATCTGTATTTAATTGACATTGAGTTGAAATCCAAATGGAATGGCATACAATTAGCCAATGAAATCAGGAAAAATGATTTTTTGGGCTACATAATCATCCTTTCAAACCATGATGACTTAAAAGAACAGCTTTTTGAGTACTCTCTTAAGGCGATTAATTTTATTTACAAATCAGCTCCGAATGCCCAGGAAAAACTGTTTAAAACACTAGAAAAGATTAGTATGGAAAACCAGTCTTTAGTTAACGTTCAGCCTCGTCAAGAAAATACAATTCAGTTTAAGTATCTGTCGAATTATTACAGTGTTCCGATAAACGAAATTTTATTTGTTGAAAAATCATACAAAAAAAGAGGACTAGACATCCACACAAGAGAAACGTGCCTATTCTATCCTGCAAGGCTCAGTGATTTTGAAAAAATCATGCCTCTTCATTTCACTAGATGTCATAAATCATTTATTGTTAACACTTTGAGGATAAGAAAAATAGAGAGAACTGGATTCACTTATGCAGCAATACTGAGTAATGATAAATCTTGCTGTGTTTCAAAAGGCTATCTTGATGAGGTGGTAAAGATAATGTATCAACGTAATGAGGTATGATATGAAGCTAAATCTATATTCAAAACTGAATTTGAATGAACTACTAAAGCGCCGTGTTTTTCTTGTAGATAGAGTAAGCTTTTTTTTTCTATATATAGCGTTATTGCCTTTTATCTCAATACTGTTAATAGCTTGGAAAGATGATCTGCTATTTTCAAGTGAGAAAATCTCTTTAGGATATTTGGAAGACTTTGCAAGTCTTTTTCTACTTACAATAGGTATCAGTGTTGTAATGTATTGTTGGAAAAAGTATAAGCTTCTTAGGGTTATTCAACACAGTAACTATTATATTTTTTTTGCTACAGCAATTTGTAGTTGGCTATCCTTCTCGATTAACAATCTTTGGGTAGTCTCACAGCTAAACAATAAGCGGATCAATTGGTCAACATATGCAGGCTATATCGATGCTCCATTTACTACATCTAACTTGGAACAGTTCAATATTCTAGGAATCATTTTTTATTTGACTTGTTTTATCTATTGGGGTCTTTTTATAAGATGTTTTTGGTATTTTGTGGAGTATTTTGTGGTTTCTATAGTAGAGGTTGTTAAATCGCGAAGCAAATCCATAAGATTTACTCAAACTCAAATACAAGTCTATCTGGATTGTATACGTACATCCCTTTTGTACTGTCTTTATTCTATCTCGTATTACTTATCGTTACAGATCCACGACGTAGTAAGAGAAGGTATATACACATTTATCAAGAGACCAAATCGAATGATGCTTTTAGTTTTATGTGGCTTTATGATTGTCTTTTTCACGATTATATCGAGATTATTAAAGTATTATCTTCACCATGATCAGACAAAAAACAGGGATTCGCTAAAGGAAATTTTGATTGTTGAAATTAAAGAATCCATATTCGTCCTATTTATTCCCTTGGCCTTACTTGTGTTGTACCTTATTGCATTGGAAACTCTTTTACACAAAAGCTCACTTCAAGATAAGGTAGTGGTTGGTTTTTTGCTCTTTGTCTCTTTGATTTTTTATTTTTTAATCAATGAAGGGACTCAAAAGAAAAGAAGCTATTACTTATCGAGTCTAAATAAAGAAATGGAGCAATTGGTGCAGTACGCTCACACAGTGAATGACTATTATGAAGAGATTCGTTGTTACAAGCATGACATGCATAATATTATTCAGAGTCTAAGAGTATTAGTAGATGAAGAGAGATGGGTTGAGTTATCAAGCTATATTAAAGAAGATATTTATATACCTTGGACAAATAGTGCAAGAATCAATGATAGACTAATGGCACAGTTACAATTGATTTCAAGCGTTCCCTTAAAGGGGCTGATGCTTTCAAAATTTTCGAGTCAAACTACCCAAGGTGTATTTGTGAATATCGAAGTGATTAACTATATAAAGCCATCACGTTGCAACGAGGCGGATTTATGTAGGATGATGGGGATTCTTATTGACAATGCTATAGAAGCAGCCCTTCTCTCTGATGATAAAAAAGTAGGTATTGTTTTTGATAGAGACATACAAAATAGTTTAGTTGTAAAAGTTATAAATTCATTTTCAGGAGTTACAGAAGTTCATAAACTCTTTGATATGGGATATTCTACAAAAGGGGAAAGTAGAGGTATTGGATTAAGATCAATCCAAAGGATGATTGAGAAAAAGGCCGATATAGTATTGAATACGAGTATAGATAGCCAATACTTTATTCAGAAGATAATTGTATCTTAAACATATAAGAATCTAAAAACGCAACGTTGTTATGTTGCGTTTTTAGATTCTTATGACATTGTAGGAGGATAATAGAATGGATTATGACTCTAGAGATTACAGTATGTTAATATTGTTGTGATTAACATTGCTTGAGCTATTTTTCTTGCTTCATCAATTATGTTATGACCATGAATATGTTAGAAGTGCAGACTATCAATAGAAACAAACACTTTTAAAGAGATAAAGGAGATTTCTATTATGGAAACTAATGAATCATTAACGCCTGCTAAGAAGATGCTTTTTTCACATGCTGTCTTAGAAAGTGTTGAATTAGCTAAGACTCATTCAAAGCAGATTGCATTCTTCTTAATCGTAATTGTTACAAGTATGACCTTTATTGAGCCATTAATTTCGCCGATGTTCGGTAGCCTATCTTATTTGTTCAGTATTGTTGTGTACATAGCAATTCTAATTGCGTTTATTTCTCTATTTGTAACAATCAAGGCCGCATATGGCAATACCACATTAGGAATAAAAGAGGCGATTATTGCCTCATTGTCTTATATTTTTAAAGTGATTTTTTTCTTTATCATCGTCGTAATGCTCTCTTCAATTATGAGTCCAGTGATTTTATTAGCAGCTTTTTTGGGAATGAACTTGGTTATGTATCTTATCATTCTATCAATTATTGTATCTATAACTGGTGTTTCATTAGTATTTATCTTACACAGCATCATTCAAAATGACATGAAAATTGGCCAATCAATAAAACACACATTTTCTATAATAAGCAGCAATATTGTACAAATTGTCTTTCTTATTCTTTTTATATCTATACTAACGAGTGGAATGGGATATTTAGTATGGTCAATTTTTAAAACACCTTTTGGGTTAGCGTATAATTTGGTGACGAATGCTGTTAGTGGAATCATGTTGTGCATCCTTGTGTTCATCACGGCGGCCATGTTTCTTCAAACTAAGCAGCGATAACTTTTATTTACTGGTGTTAAAATAAATCATCTTAATAACTTACTCTGCAATACGAGGTGAAATCGTTACTTTTATATTTCGACCACTAGCAAGAATACAACTGTCCAACAAGGAGGATTCTCTAATGTTAAAGAGAACAGGCATAATTTTAGTTATCTTTGTTTTGCTATCAAGTCTAGCTATGTTGACAACAGATTTTGACTTAATAAAAGTGCAAGCGGATGTTAAAGCTATTGACTTTGCAAAATCATTGACCTTAAAAGATGTATCTGTACCAGATGGGAAATGGTCGACTGTACTTGTCAAAGTTAACAAGTCTGACTTACTGAGTTCAGCAAGTCTTAAGGCATTAAATATTAAGGAGAATGCGAAGTTAGATTATTTAAGAGTCAATTTATCTGTTTCGGTAAAAGGTTTTGTTGGCAATAAAAAAGGGACACTTATCGACAACTTCCCAATAAAAGACTTCAGGACCATCAACAGCTTGAGTGAGATAGTTCAAGGACAATATAGCGCAAAAGCTTTAAAAACATCTAAGCTTAAACTAACAGACTTGCAGCCTGATCAACTCTATACTCTTAAAGGTGATTTGATAATTGCTATTCAGAAGGGTAAGCAAAAAACTACTTATTTGCAGCTGACGACACTAGGGAAAAACAAGAAACCACTTCTATCTTCAATGAATCTTCATCAGGATCAGAATAAGCCATTCGAACATCCATTGTTTGCATTAGTGCGAAAAGGGATGATAAGAGATAATGGTGTCTACATTGGTATGAGCGAGAAAGAGCTCATAAAGAAGGCTGGTAGACCAAGTGAAGAAGATGCGTGGGATGGTGTAGTATCATATTTCTATAAAGATTATTATATTGATATGGAAGAAGAAAGTATGACGATCACGTATATATACTACAATTTGAGCAAAAACTCGCTATTCGATATAAAAAAAGGGATGAGTATAAGAGACGTTAAGAAGATATTGGGGAATAATTTCGATATAGTAGATGTTTCACAAGAGGGGGCCGATAAAAAAAACTGGATTATAAACTATGAAAATACTGGTAAGTATAATCTAGAGCTGTTTTTTACTGGTGATCAAGATTATGTAGATTACGAGTCGGATTCGAGGCTCGAGGTTATAATGGTGAACGCATACTCACCATATTTTGATTGATGCCAGATTATTTGAAAAAGCTAATTGTCAGTTAATAGGATAACAGTAGGTAAAAATGAGATTTATACGAGTTCACTTATAAGTTTATTGTTTAAAGTTGAGTCTTATTAATAAATCTAGGTACTAAGGACAGGTACTTCTGGGCTGAGTTGTATCCCTGTACCGTTCGAGAAGAAGTCTATTTTCATTGTGATGACGGAAGTGGTGTAAAAATGCTAAAACGGAGAAGAATTTCGAAATAGTCAAAGGCAAAATTGCGGATACAGTTCGAGTAAACTGTGAAAAAGGAGTTTAATATGAAAAAAGCAAAAGTTTTTTTTGCAGGCTTTATGTGTGCGTCTCTAGTAATTGCTGTTTTAATCACATCAGCATCCTTTGCAACAACACAAACAGGTACAATTTCTGCAGTCTTGTCGAACATTAAGATCATTCTAAATGGAATCGAGCTTAAGGCGAAAGACAACGCTGGCAATGAATTGCTTCCAATAATATACAACGGCAATACATATTTACCACTCAAGGCAATTGCTGATGCTGTGAATATTCCCGCCGTTTGGCACGGAAAATCGAAAACGGTCTTCTTAGGAAAGAATGATTTAAATCTACCAGCAGCTTTTTTGACTGATTTGAAACCATTTTTTAATGAGGGTTTGTCTAGAGCTGATGATTACAAAGATGCTGACACGGATAATGTGAGTAATACATATGTACTTACAAGAACAATTGTTAACACTTATAGTTCCGGTAGTGCTGAGAGAATTTACAACCTTAATGGGAAATATTCTAAATTAACAGGAACATACTATTTGATGATGTACTATAGGGATTATTCAGAAGTGAATAAAGTTGAGATTTATGCAGATGACAACTTGATTTATAGCGGTTCTGTAAGTGCTAAAGCGTTTCCACAAAATTTTTCTTTAGATCTTCAAAATTGCAATCAGTTGAAGATAAAAATGATGGGCTACAGGGCCGCTATAGCAAATTTAGCATTGTATCCGTAATATTTAAGTTATATATCGAGCCTGAAAGCGAAGCGTTTTTATATTAATGCTTAAATAAATATGTAATCTGAGGTGAAACGGTGCAATAATGACTTCTATTGAACAAAATACCAAGGATACTTCTATTAGTATGAAAGACTGGAGCGTAGAATGTGGAGAATAGTCAATTTCTATAAGAAGAAATGTGTATTTATCCCTTTAGTCATTATGTTCATACTGATGTCTGCTTTTATGCCATCGTATGCACAAGAGGTGGTTAAAGTTGGTGATTATGTCGAGTTTGGCACTTACCTCAATGAACCAATTTTATGGCGAGTGATTTCTAAGGACAAAAGCGGCAATCCTCTGCTATATTCAGAACACATATTATGTGCAAAAGCATTTGATGCAGCGGGGAATAAATATTCCAATGTCAATCGTGCTGCTAAGGGGAGTAACAATTGGGAAACATCCACATTGCGAACTTGGCTTAACAGTGAAGAGGAAGTAATAGCATGGCCTAACAATATTCCTTCTATGGAAAACTTGTTTTCAACTCAAAGTTTTTCACCTTTTTTCGCGCCTTATAACAACGAAAAAGGATTCTTAGCCAATGGCAACTTCTCAATAGTTGAAAGGCAAATGATCAAAACAGTAACACACAAAACAGTTTTGCCCAAGGCAGATATTAGTAGCAAAGATGGTGGTAAAGATGTTGTAGAAGATTACAGAGATTACAACATCGGCACACTTGGGTATCTACCGTTCTTTAAGTATTCAACGGATAAAGTATTTCTTTTATCACAAGAGGAGTTTATTGACTATAAATACCAAGTAGTAAAAAAAGAATACGAAATAGAGAGTGCAAACCCAACCATGAGTGCGGTAAATGATCCTTCATTAGTCACGTCGATAGGATACTATGGAACATGTTTTGCGTACCCATACTGGCTTCGAACGCCTCTTATGGTTAGTTCATTTCAAGTTTTAGAAGCTGGAACGTGTAACGGTTTACGGTCTGGTGCTTCATACAGTTGGGCATTTAATACAAGAGGCGTAAGACCTGCACTCTATTTGGATAGTTCTGTGATATCGGTCGTAAAAGGAGAGGGTAGTGATGCCTTTCCGTATGTTTTTCAATCGAAATTCAGCTCAAATGGTTTGAATCAAGTAAAAAACTCGAGGGATGTAAAACTGGTGTTGCATATCAATCAAATGGCAATTAGCTCAGATCAAGTTCTTTTAAAGGATAATTCGGTTTATATAACTTTGCGATCCTTTCTTACTAGTATTGGTGGTCAAATTGGTGTATGGGATCCATCTAAACAGGAGGGGGTTATTCTTTATAATGGCCAGAAAATTCCTTATTGTTTATATATACATTCCGAAACTTCTCAAGTGTTCTACGGGGACACGCTTAAATCATCAATAACACGTGAATTGGGCCGCGAGTTAGTGCTTATCTCTGGAAGAAAGCATTGGTTATACAATAAATATATTCCTACGATAACAAGAAACAATCAAACATTTGTGTTGTTAAGATCGGCAAAGTTGGAGTTCGAGCAGATGTTCGAGCAACATGGTGAGACGGTCAAGATAGAGTATCAGTACATCTACCTTTACTAGGATAAGGTGCCACCCTCGAGGGTGGCACCTTATAAAATTTCATTGGTTATAATAGTGCACTGTTTCTAAAAATGTTAATTTTATACTCAAGACCAGTGTACGGGAGGACAATGTTTATGTAAAATAAGGGGTTATTAAGATACTAGTATGGATTGTACTAAATGCAATTGCAATTAGTCAAACAGTAGTTGCAGACAACAACAATACAAAGGCAAAGATGCTTTTAGCATCTGCTGCAAATGCTTCAGATTTACTATATGGCAAGGAAAATGCCAGAGATACTGCCGATGGAAAAGTAATCGAGATTTATTTAGATTTCAACACTGTTGCCAAAGGCAGTAGTTTATATATTCCAAAAGGATATAAAACAGTAAATGTCCATATTAATAAGTATACCGATTCGTCGTTAAGTAACTTAAAGAAAATGAATGGATTTAAAAGTTAAGGTGATATCGATGCGAATCGCGGCATTTCAG